>JBBAAP010000004.1 GCA_041658285.1 Candidatus Brocadiia bacterium | reverse complement strand
TCCTTCCGTAAAAGATATTATCGGAGTCGAGTCGATTTTTCAAGGAGTTTTCTCCCCCCAAAACTCCTTGATATCTGCAACTTATTCCCCTTCATTCCTTTGTCTCAAATGCGCTGACGTTGAACACGGAATTACCACGAAAAAATAATACTTGTTAAAAAGGCAGATTACTATTTATCTTGAATTTGTCAAGCAAATTATCGAGCATATTAAAACTATCAGGTGTCTATATTGCTATATTTTATTGACACTCGCCGATGTATAGTTTAGTATCAACCTGTTTTATTATTAATACGCTTTTGGCATTTTATGATATACCATATTGAAGTAGCAACCAAACCAGGTATCGCAGACCCGCTTAGTGAAAGCATACGGCATAATGTCAGTGATTTTGGGATTAAATCCGTTAAGAATGCCCGTTTTGTTCAGGTTTATGTAGTCGACGCGGAACTGGCCAAAGCTGAGGTTGATACCATTTGTAAGAAAGTACTGGCAGATCCTATTATATATCAATATAAAATAGACGGCCAATTTGAATACTTTGACAGTAAGAACTCGGCCATAATAACTGTCTTTTTGAAGCCCGGAGTAATGGACCCTGTTGAAGCCAGCGCGCTCCAGGCCATAAAAGACCTGGGTTACAATGTCCGGGCCGTTAAGACCGGCCGTAAATATCACCTGCTGGGCAAGCTTTCCAAACCTGATCTCGCAACGCTATCCCGGAAGGTAATGGCCAACGAGGTTATTGAGAATATATTTTTCGGGCATCATAAAATCTCAGCCATTCCCAGCATTAGCCCATACCAATTTCAGCCGGACATCCGGCCAATCATGACGCTGAATCCTGAAGCATTGGTCAGAATGAGCCACGATTTGCATCTCTCACTGGATGATAAGGAAATGGAAACAATTCAAGACCATTATCAAACGCTCGGCCGTAATCCCACCGGGGCTGAATTAGAAACCATTGCCCAGACCTGGTCTGAGCATTGCAAGCATAAGACATTAATGGGTATGATAGAATTTAATGAGGTTGATGAAAAGGGACGATCAAACAAGGAACAAATCAATAATTTACTTAAAAACACGGTCATGAAAGCGACCAATGATCTTAACAAGCCGTGGTGTATTTCAGTGTTTAAGGATAATGCCGGCATAATTGAATTCGATGCGAATAACGCGGTTTGCTTCAAGGTCGAGACCCATAACCACCCATCAGCCATAGAGCCTTACGGCGGTTCCGGCACGGGTATCGGCGGGGTTATCCGCGATTGCATGGGCGTAGGATTGGGCGCCCGGCCTATTTTTAATACCGACATATTCTGTTTTGCGGCGCCTGATTTACCCATGGCAAAGGTTCCGCGCGGGGTATTGCATCCCAGAAGACTCCTTAAGGGCGTCGTCGGCGGAGTGCGCGATTATGGAAACCGTATGGGTATTCCCACCGTAAATGGAGCTTTATATTTTGATCAGCGCTATATCGGTAATCCGCTGGTTTATTGCGGCACGGTTGGTATTATGCCCCGTAATAAATGCTTCAAGCATTCCGAACCGGGAGATTTGATTCTAGTCGCCGGCGGACGAACCGGCCGGGATGGCATCCATGGCGTGACTTTTGCCTCTATTGAACTTACCGAAAAATCAGAAATGATTTCCAGCGGGGCAGTCCAGATAGGAAATGCCATTACCGAGAAAAAACTCCTCGATACTATTTTACAAGCGCGCGATAGGGGGCTTTATTCGGCCATAACTGATTGCGGCGGGGGAGGGCTGTCTTCGGCAATAGGCGAAATGGCTGAAAGGCCGGGCGGGGCCATAGTCGACCTGGGGAAAATACCCCTTAAATACGAAGGCCTGTCGCCGACGGAAATATGGATTTCTGAAGCGCAGGAAAGAATGGTCTTATCAGTGCCGCGCAGGTATAAAGATGAGATAATAGAGCTATTCCATAATGAAGACGTGGATGCTACTTTTATCGGGGAATTCACTTCGGATAAGAAATTAATTCTCAAGTATGGCGGAAATGAAGTCGCCAATATAGATATGGATTTCCTCCATAACGGACTGCCCAAGTTTTATCGAAAAGCTGAATGGCATCATAAGAAATTATCAGAACCCAAGCTTTCGACTAATAATAAGAATCTGGGAAAAATGCTAAAAACTATACTTGGAATGTGGAATGTCTGCAGCAAGGAATCGATCATCAGGCAATATGACCATGAGGTCCAGGGCGCCAGTGCCATAAAGTCAATGACTGGCGTAAAAAACGATGGCCCGGGCGATGCATATGCGGCTAAGCCGGTATTTGACTCTTACCGGGGTGTGATTGTATCCAATGGCATGAATCCCAAATATGGAGATATTGACCCATATCATATGGCCGCTTCGGCCATCGATGAGGCTTTAAGAAATATCGTTGCGGTTGGCGGTGATATCCGCCATACCGCGCTGCTGGATAATTTCTGCTGGGGTAATACCAATAACCCGGAACAACTAGGCGGATTGGTAAAAGCCTCAAAAGCCTGCCATGATATCGCTTACCAGTATGAGACTCCTTTTATATCCGGCAAGGATTCGCTTAATAATGAATACCGGGCCAGTAAAACTAAATCTATCTCCATACCGTCTTCGCTTCTGATTTCCGCCATATCGGTTGTGGAAGATGTCAGAAAATTGGTTACTATGGACTTTAAAGAGGTCGACAATCTTGTTTATTTGATAGGACGGACCAAAAATGAATTGGGCGGCTCGCATTACTATGCGGCCCTTGGGCATATCGGGAATACCGTGCCGCGCGTTGACGCCTTGATCGGAAGGAAAATAATGCTTGCCTTACACGAAACTATAAAACAGGGTTACGTCAGAAGCTGCCACGACCTTTCCGAGGGCGGATTGGCTGTGGCCGCGGCAGAGGCCGCTTTTGCCGGTGATATCGGCATCCAGATTTCATTGACTAAGGTGCCTTTGGCTAAAGACGATAGCATTACCCGTGACGATATTATTTTATTCTCAGAATCAAACAGCCGCTTTATCGTCGAAATTAATCCTAAAAATCAGCAGAATTTCGAGCGGCTTATGGCTGATTGCCCGTTTGGCCTTATCGGCAAAACCATAAAAGACAAGAAATTGAAAATATCAGGAGTAAACGGCAAGGAAATTATTAACGAGCCGTTAATCATGATGAAAAATGCATGGCAGTCCCCACTGTCATTATAGGGTGCGCGTATAAGGAGAGGTGCTGGAGCGGTTGAACAGGCGCGCTTGGAGAGCGCGAATGGGGGAAACCTCATCGTGGGTTCGAATCCCACCCTCTCCGTTTTCTAATTCAGATCCCAAGAGTATATATGTCATCGCAACTTCAAGAAAAATTAATTATTCGTATTGGCGGTATGCATTGCCCATCCTGCGCTTTGGGTATTGAAAAATATGTATCCCGCTTACAGGGAATAACAGGCGTTACCGTTAATTTCATTAAAAATGAAGCGGTTATAATTTATATCCCCAAGCAAATCACGCCCGAAACAATTAAAAAGGCTATCAGCAAAACGGGCTATCAAGTACAGGAAACGCTTTTGGATATTTCAAGAGTTTATTGGAATGAGCGGATTTTTTGGATACGGGTTTTCTTTACGGGTCTTCTTATTATCAGTGCCTGGATTATTGACATAGTCACTTACTATACTCTGCCTTTGGCCCATATATTCGGCCGGGACTTAGCTCTGTCTGATATACTGTCGCTTGTAGCAATTTCGGTAGGGGGGTATCCCGTTTTCAAAGGAGCGCTGAGGTCTAGTGTTTTCCGAGATATAACGGTATTTTCTCTCATCGCCATTGCCAGCATTGCAGCTATTTTGGTGGGTTCTTATAAAGAAGCCGCTATGGTTATACTAATTATGCTGGTGGGCGAGGCGCTCGAACAAAGTGCCTTAAACCGGACCAGGCGGACTATCGCTGAATTAGTTCATTTAACACCACAAACAGCTTTGATTAGGCGTTCGGATAATGACGTATTCGTGAAAACGGAAGATTTGGTAATAGATGATATCGTAATAATCAAGCCGGGCGACCGTATTCCCGTGGACGGTGTAATAGTTAAGGGCGAGGGCAGCATCAACGAAGCCACTTTAACTGGAGAATCTTTATGCCTGGATAAAAAGACCGGGGACAATGTCTACGGTGGCACCATAAATGAGAACGGCGCGTTTGAGATGCGCATAACTGCGGTTGGGGAACATACCCGACTGGGATTAATAAAAAGGCTTATCGAAGAGGCTGAATCGCAAAAAGCGCCTGTACAGCGGTTGGCAGACAAATACGCCCGCTACTTTTTCCCGTTGATTCTGGTTATAACAGTTATTGTCTTTTTTATTACCAACCTGAATAATTTTAAAACTAATGGCGCCGCGTTGAATTATTATGCGGCCATAACGGTATTGATTGCGTCCTGCCCCTGCGCATTGGTTCTAGCCACGCCGACCGCTGTTGTATGCGGGCTGAGTAACGCGGCAAAACAGGGCATCCTCGTAAAGGGCGGGCAATTCCTTGAAGCGCTTGGTATAATAGACACCATGCTCATAGATAAAACCGGGACCTTGACTACCGGTCGATTGACTGTTAGCCAAATATTGGTTTTTAACGGTGTAAATGAAAAAGAGCTTATTAGCTTAGCCGCGACGGCCGAAAACAATTCCGAACATCCGCTGGCCAAAACTATTTTAGCCAAAGCAAAGGAGTTGAATGCTGATATCCAGGCTGTAGACAGGTTCGAATCAGCCAGAGGTTTGGGAGTTAAGGTTATCGCGAAGGATGATACCATATGGGTCGGTAACAATACGTGGTTGAAGCGAAATAATATTGATATAGACGCCAATACTTCAAGACTGATGGATGAAATGGCAAATTCAGGGCAAACTATTCTAGCGGTTGCTCACCGGATAAACGACTCTATCAAGATAGTCGGGTTGATTGGGGTTAAGGATACGCCTCGGCCAATTGCTGCCCGGAGTATGAGTGAACTGAAAAACCTTGGAATCAATAAAATAGTTATGATTACCGGCGATAATGAGAAAGTCGCTCGTTCCATCAGCCGGGATGTCGGGATAGACGAATACTACGCCAATATGCTCCCCGAAGATAAGGTTAATAAGGTTAGGGAATTAAAACAACAAAAGAGCAGTGTCGGGATGGTCGGAGACGGGGTTAATGATGCCCCGGCTTTGGCCGCAGCTGATGTTGGCATTGCCATGGGCGCGATTGGCTCAGCCGTAGCAATTGAGTCCGCTGATGTAAGCCTTATGAGCGACGACTTGAGCAGGATATCATTAGCTATAAAGCTAAGTCGAAGGGTTAGAGAAGTTATAAAACAGAACTTTATATTTGCAATAATTTACAATATTGTTATAATATCACTAACTAGTTTGTATGTTCATCATCAGAGCGGGATAACATATGGGGCGGTTGCTCATCAGTTTAGCTCGCTTCTGGTGATATTTAATTCATTAAGGATTTTAAAATGGTCGCGCTAGACGGGGAGGTAGCGGTGCCCTGTAACCTGCAACCCGCTATAGCAGGGTGGAACTCCTTTTAGAGAGGCTCGTTTCCTTTGATGCCTTTTTGATAAGTGGCGTTGAAGGTCGGGGCCTATGCAATAGGTGAAACAGTATAACCCCGCCAGATCCGGAAGGAAGCAACGGTCCCTGTTTTATCTATGTGCCGTAGGATACCTGGCTGGAGCTAACTGTTAAAGAGTATTATTGGAGAGAGAATCGAAGAAAGGTGCGCGGCCTTATTATTTTTAGAACTAAAAATAGCAATAACAACTGAATTAGAAATGTAATGCAGCATTAACCGAAAAATATAGACCACTAAAATCAATGCGGTACACCTTAGGCGTGTTGACCAACCCTAATTTACTGTTATAAAACCTAAATGTTTTTGTCCAATTATAAGCGGCATCCGCGCTTAATGACACACCCATCGGAGCTACGATATATTTCACACCGCCTAAAAGGCCCCATCCAAAAGAATTTTCTGCTTCGTAATCGCGGTAAACCAAGCGCATTGGTCTAAAATCTTCAAAGAAATGGTAGGCCAGTGTGCCTCCGTAATATGGCCTTATATTACCTGGCTTAAGACTTACTATCCAGCTTGCATCAAGCGTGGTAAAGTAAAAACGTCCTGTCCTTTGATTGTTTACCGTGAAATCACCGCTTAGATAACCGGCTCTCATCCTAAAAGTACTATATTCCTGAATGGTATGAGAAAGCGAGACGTAAACATTGCCCATATTGCTCGTCCGGGCGCTACTCGGCATTATGAATGCGGTTTCTACGCCTAGTTCAAAAAACTCAGACAAAGTATACTTTTTAAGAAACGAACCAGACGATGTATCACCAAAATCTTCGGCCGCATAAGAAAGCGAACTACCGAGCGTTAAAACAATAATAAGTGCGCTAACCAGAGAAATTGTCCTGGTAATCTTCATAAATTTCTCCTCTATAAGAGCGAATTATAAATCTTTATTTTGCGTTATTCATATCAGATTGTAAGCCATTGTCAAGAATTTATCGTTTTAATTTGGTAATATTTTGTAGAAAATACCGCTAAAATTCCTGCTCCGTTTGCACAAAAGTATTAAACTGAAAATATAGATAGAATTATAAAAAGGAGGCTATATATGATAAAGGTATGTCTTAAGGTTGCTTTATTAACGGTGGGGGTGTTATATTTTTTAACGGGTGTTGATATCATATCTATTGCCGAATCTTCAAAAACTATTGAGCTTGGTTCAAAGATAGACAGCGTTATGGTGTACCCTGACCGCGCTATGGTTACTAGAGTAGTTACGATGACAAAGCGGCTAAAGGTATCTGCGAGGTATCTATCAATGAACTCCCGGCTTATATTCAGGATGAATCAGTCCGAGTTACTTCTAGCGATGCCGTTAATCTTAAAATAATCGGCATCGATATTAAGGTTTACCAGCTAGAAAAACCGCCTGAGGATAAGATTCGTAATTTACAGGAACAACTTCAATTGTTGACCGATAACAAAATGGTTATAGACGAAGGAATCGGCCTACTGCAATTAGAACGGACATATCTTAATACCGCAAAGGATGCATTTCTTAAGGCTCCGGAACTGGCCCAGGGATAGGGATGCAAAAACACCTGAATTATCGCGATTAGGCGTAAAAGATTATGACGAAATGCTTAAATATTATATAAGCAAGCTTCGTGCTAATAACGAAGCGATTATAGCCGAAGATTTGAAGCTTCGCGAATTAAACAAAAAAATATCATTGCTGGAAGGTGATCTCGGACGTATTCGTGGGTCTCGGTCATCAATGCCAACGAAAAAAGCCGTCAAGGTAAATATAGAGGTCTTAAAAGAGGGTGTCTACGACTTGGCGTTCAGTTATATAATTCATGGGGTTAACGGCAGCCCAGTTATGATATTCGAGTTATTCCGGAATCAAAAGAGATGGAAATTATATGCTACAGCCTGCGCTCCAGGGTTGGTTGCCTGAATTACCGCCGGTTTATGTTAACTGAGCAGGGCAATATAATGTACCAAATCTAAAGGATTATAATAGATCAGCTTTAAATTCAATCGTGCAAAACGATCTTCCTCAAACTCCTCAAGAATTAGAGGGGCAACAGGTGTTTGGTATTGCTGATAAAGCTTCAATTGACAGCCGTATGGCAAATCAATACCTGCCGGTAGACACAGCCGGGACATTCGGAACCGTGGTTTTTAAAACCCCAAAAAGGGTGGATATTATATCAGATGGCGCGCCGCATCGGACCGAGCTCTGGCAAAACAAATTTCCCATAACTTTTGAGTACATAGCTACCCCTAAAATAAGCCCTTATGTTTATCTCAAGGCTGTGGGTGTCAATAAGATGAGCATCCCGATACTCCGAGGTAACCTAAGCGTATTTATGGGCGCTGATTTCATATGCAATTCCTACACCACCGGCGTTCTGCCGGAAGAATAATTCGAGCTGACTTTAAGCGTAGATGAAAACATCCGCGTTACCCGCAAGCTCGAAGACAAAGAAGAGAAAGGTCCTGGTTTCCTGGGAAGCACCAAGCGCGAGATTTATTCATTTATCATCAAACTGGAGAACTACAAGAAAGAAAACGCTCTTATTACGCTTATTGACCAAATTCCAGTAAGCCAGGTTAAGAACATCTCGGTGGAACTGGATAAGTGCTCTGATGAGCCTGCGGGAAAAACCAAAGACGGCAAGATGAAATGGAAGTTCGACCTCAAGCCAAAAGAGATAAAAGAGGTGGCTTTTACGTTTAGTGTATATATGCCTAAAGACCGCTCAGCTGTTTTTGGCAACGCATCTATAGATACAGGCATTGGTAATGATAAAAACAGAAAAGCCGGAATGCAGCAACGCAGCAAGAAATAACGTAAAACTCATGCTAACGAACGATTTGTCTATTTTTAAGAATAGACAGTGAAATTAAGCAACTATTCGCCCACTTTACCATACCGTATATGATACATAAGATATATTATCGGACATTTAACCAGGTAAAAAAATACCTACAGAGGCTCTAACTATTAGTCTACATGAATTTTTATGCTATTTTGTAAGCCTGTATCCAGTAATATTGTTATATGGGATTTCCAATAGGTGATCATCTGGCTTAATACTAACAACAATTTTTTCCTTTTGGATTATCTCCTTGATAAGCCCAATAACAATTCCAACTTCTTCCGCTGTTCCTTTAGGAGTTTTTATATATATCGTGGCTATTTTATTGACCAAATAAGACGGGATGACTATACCATCCCGGGTCATATTTTCAAAGCTTTTATTAAGCTCCAGTTTCAACGCCTCTATCTCGGTGCGTGCAGTTTTCTCTTTTTCCTGCGCTTGCTGGTTTACTTTTACAAGTTCGCCAGCAGTATTTTCTAAATTGGCTTTAGTCTGCTGGAACTCATCGTGTGTAATTTTTAGCTCTTCCTTGGTCTTACTCAACTCTTCCTTTACGTTTTTTAGCTCCTGCTGTAGTTGCGGAATACGAGCATCCTCGCAGGCTGAAGTAACTAACAAAATAAGCATGCCTAAAACAAATACGCATAGAGATTTATTCATATGCAAACTCCTTTCAAATCATTTATACAATAGAAGCTATCTAATTATAATATAATGTCAAGGTTATTTATAAATAATCGTTATTTCAACCAGAGTTCCCCAGCACCTATTGCATAACTTTGATTTTATAATACCTTCTCCAACGCAGTTCGAGCAAGGCTTCTCTTTCTTATCCAGAACAGTCAACAATCTTTCAGCATAAAATGCTTCTAGCCATGATTCTCGTTGAGCTGGAACAGCTTTATTCCACCAAGTATCAGCAGTTATTAACTCGTTATTGTTGGCTGCCCTGGATTTCGCATCGTTAATTCGTTTCATTCGGTCCTGATATTCAGTAAATTTTTCTATATCATTTGTTGACGGAGCTTTAGGCGCAGAAGCAACTATCCATGACCCTTCGCCGTAGTTGGCGGTGTGTGACGAACCTTCTAACTTAGACATATTTGCTATTATTTTGGAGGTTTCCTCCTCTGTGATTTTATTATCCTTTGACAGTTTGGAGAGAATATTCTTTGGGGAATTAGTACTCACCCAGTAGGTAGCATCACCATAGGATAATTTACCCTCACTAACCTTTCTTAATTCATTTTTCAAATTAGTATAGTACTGGCGACTTATTTTCTTCGCAGCATCCTGAAGATTTTTATCAGAGATTAGTTTCTCCGCCCCGCTTATTTTATTTTTTATGGATTCGATACTTTTTAGCATATCTTGATTTTCGCTATTTTCAAATTGTTTCGAGATGTTTAATAGAATTTCTTTCGCCTGGTCAATATTTTTTTGGGGCGGCTTCTCCAGCAACTTTTCCACTTGAAAAATTGCATCTTGAATAACCAGCATATCTATTTCTATTATTTTTTTAGTCACTTTACTGCGAAAAGCAATATCAAGTTCTCCCGCTTTCAAAAAGTGCTCTTTTGCTTTATCATACATTTTTAAAGTGTCCTGACAATACTCCGCTAGTTTAAATTGATCAGCAGCTTTTTCTATTTTAATTTCAGACAGCATTTTATCGTAGCACTCATTGTATGTGTAGACCTTAAAAAGATCTATTTGAACCTGATCTCTCTTACGAATATCTTTTTTATTTATCTTTCTGGTTCCCCCAGTATTTTTTACATAAACATTTTCATCATCCTCCGCCACAATTACCCCCTCATAAATAGCATTCGATGACGTAAATATTTTTTCGCCTGTAACCCTAGCAACATTTTGCATAACTTTTATTTGTAACATACTCTTCATGCGATTTATCTCAAACGCAGGTAAGTGATACCATCTGATTGAAATAACACCTTCATTGTCCCATCTCTTAAACTCAAAACCATCTTCATCCGATTTAGAAACATCCCCCGTTAGATAATCACCATTCCTAAGTTTAATAGTTAAGGAATAGGATAACGAAGATGAGCATATTAAAATAATGAACGCCAAAAATAAGATGCTAGATATTTTACGCATAATAATGCCTCTCTACTCAAATAATTGCGGAATAATACGCCGTCCGTAATCCCGAAGGTATTCAGTAGTTTTTTTGGGGGATTCTAAAGTAAAAACCTTCTCTACGACTTTTTTTGCTTCACTGTAAGTAATAGAACGAATTATTTTCTTTATTTCCGGTATAACTACCGGTGTCATGCTAAAAATTTTAAGCCCCATACCTATTAGAAGAATAGTATAAAGCCTATCCCCGGCCATTTCCCCGCACATAGCTACTGACTTATCCTGGCGTTCGCCTTCATCAATAATATTTTTTATAAGGCGCAGAATGCTAATATTTGATGGCTGGTAAAGATATGCAATTTTTTCATTTCCCCTATCAACCGCCATGGTATATTGAATAAGATCATTTGTGCCAATGCTTACAAAATCCACGTCTTCCATTATCGTATCAATAGCAATGGCGGCCGATGGTATTTCAATCATTGCTCCTATTCTAATATTATTATTAAAAGGTATTTTTTTTGCATCCAACTCCTTTTTTACTTCCTCGATAAGTTGTCTTGCCTGGTTTATTTCTTCACGAGAAGCAATCATCGGGAACATAATGCTTATGTTGCCGTATTCAGACGCCCTTAAAATAGCTTGTAATTGAGCTTTAAACATTTCGGGTAAATTAAGACAAAGGCGTATTGCCCGAAACCCCAAAAATGGATTTTTTTCTGGATTTGACTTGTAAATCGGGTTGACCTTGTCTCCACCCGCATCCAAAGTTCGGACAACAACCTCTTGTTTCCCCATCTGGATAGCTACTTTTTTGTAGGCGTTAAAATGATCTTTTTCAGTTGGCAGGTATTCGGGCCCTGGGTATAAGAATTCTGTTCTAAAGAGTCCAATTCCTTCTGCTCCGTATTGCAATGCTGTATTCACCTCTTCGGCTAATTCAATATTTGCATATATCGATATTCGACGTCCGTCTTTTGTTTCGGCTGGGTACTCCCTTACTTCTATGGCTAATTTATTTTCAAGAGATACAAAATTTTTACCCAGAACCGTATATTTTTTAGTGGTCTCCTTATCAGGATTAACGATAACTATGCCGTTATTACCATCAATAATAACTTCATCACTCCCAGTAATTTCAAGTGAAAGAGTTTGCAATCCAACTACGGCCGGGATACCCATTGCTCTAGCAATAATAGCCGTATGAGATGTTTTTCCTCCACCATCTGTGGCAAAACCTTTTACGTTCTCCTTATCCAACAAAGCAGTTTGACTGGGTGAAAGATCACGTCCAACAATTATTACCGCCTCCGTTAAGTCAGATAAATCTTCTCTTTTCCTTCCTAAAAGATTTCGTAAGATTCTTTTCTCAATATCATAAATATCTATCACACGATTGGTGATAAATGGATTATTATCACTATTTAATGATAATGTCTTGGCATATTTATTCAAAATAAGCGAGACTGCATATTCAGCGGTATATAAGTTATTCTTAATTGCATCAATAATTTTAGATTTTATATGCTCGTCCGTTATCATTTTTATATGGGATTCGATTATAGGCGCTGTGTCGCCACCAATTTTTCTGGCGAGTTTCTTAATAAGTTTGTTTAATTCCTGAGTTGATGCTTGTATAGCATTTTCAAACTTGGCAATTTCTGTTTTTGTTTCTGTTGAGGTTATACTCCGCTTAGGAATTCTGTACTCTTCGCTATCCAAGACGAAAGCTTTCCCTATACTTATCCCGGGCGAGACAGGAATACCCTTTTTAAAGTACATTTTTAGTCCTCATTAAATTTATTACCAATAAGTTTTTCTAGTGATTCCAATGCCTGCCCTGCATCGTCACCATCAGCCTTTAACGTCAAAACAGTCCCCTGCCCAGCAGCCAACGTAAGTAATTCCATAATACTTTTAGCATTTACAGCATAATTATTTTTCGTTATTATAATATTAGCTTTAAATTTATTTGCTAATTCAGCCATCTGTGCTGCCGGGCGGACGTGTATACCTAACTTATTTACTATAGTAACATTCTTTTCCAAATTACTTCAATACCTCATCAAACTCTGTTAATATACTAATAATTTCCTTACCATCTTTAGCTTCTTTTAGAAACTTACAAAAATTGGGCTGTTTAGTAGCCCGAGCCACCAATTGCAGTGTTTGAAGATTTAGTTCTGCATTATTTTTAGGAGTCAGCAACACAAATATAAGTTGTACTGGGGCTCCGTCAACAGCATCGTAATCAATACCAGCTGATGATCTACCCAACGCTCCCAAAACTGCCTGTAACCCCTCTATTTTTGCATGCGGGACAGCGACACCACTTCCGATGCCAGTACTACCTATTCTTTCCCTCTTCATAAGCTTATCAAGAATATTGCTTACCTTTAGATTTTCTGCCTTGTAAGAGTTCTTCATCACTTCAACAATTTCTTTTATAGCTTCTTTTTTGTCGGAGGCTTTTAATTCCTTCACGATCGCGGACTTGGAAATTAATTCAGAAAATTTCATGTGTGCACCACTCCTACCTAAAATCGTATTAATACCAGTCATTCTGCTCTAATCCGGAACCGAACTCTTGCGCGTCTACAAAATCTATAGCGTCACCCTTCCGCTTACTATCTTTCAATTTTTCTTTAAATTTAGTTAGTTGTGTTTCTAGTTTATCTATAGTTACATCAAGAGCCGTAAAATAATTCTGGTCCAGTGATTTAGCAACTAACTTTCTTCCTCTTGATGTCGAAACAATTATTTCAACTATAAAGTTATTCTTAGCATGGTCTAGTATTATCTCCATATGACCAATACGATCTAGGTATTTATGAAGTTTTTCTGGTTTTTGTGTTGCATATTCCTTGAATTCACCTGTTATTTTCGAGTGCCGTACTGTCAATTTTAGAGGTATCATATTAAAATTTAATGACCTATTACTAATCTATCGCCCAATCGCTTATCCAGCTCGTTAGTTTTATAAATTTTGTCTTTTGTCAAATCATAATCATACTCAATCCGGTGATAGATTATCTTATCACCGTCAACCGTAATATAACATGATCTGTTATCCCCATCTCGTGGTTGACCAACCGACCCACTATTAATAATATACTTTTCTCCGGGATCAAGATTAAAAATATAATTAACCTCAGGCGGTGAAATAAACTTCTGTTCCTGTGTAATGATTCCGGGGTCATGCGTGTGACCTACGAAACATAACCTCGGGAACATCTCAAATATTTGTGTTAATTTTTCAGACTTCTCCCCCATCGGAAGATCCGCATCATTACTTAGAATATATTCCGTAGTTGGTTCACGCGGAGAACCATGCACAAAAAGAATATCGCCGTCAACCTTGGTTAAAGGCAACTCTGATATAAAATCCCACCGCTCTTTTCGAGCTGGCGCGCTTAACCAGCCTGGCTTCAAGAGCTTACGTGTCCAAGTTATTGCATCCTGAGCTTCACCCCTAAAACCAACTGCAGAAAGTTTTAACGCTTCGTCATGGTTTCCCATAATCGTGAATTTAAACTTACGAACGATGTCTATGCATTCTTCCGGATTAGGTCCATAACCAACCACATCACCCAAGCAAATAATCTCAGTGATGTTTTGCCTTTGGATATCCTTTAAAACGTTCTCCAAAGCCTCGATATTGGAGTGAATATCAGAAACTATCGCTATCACATGCTACCTTTCTGCACCATTCTCTTCAACTCTTCGGGGTCACTACTGTATTCCAGGATTGTTTCAAAAGTTACATGACGTGCTTTATAAAGATTAAATAATGATTGATTCATCGTACTCATTCCTTCTTTTCCCCCGGTTTGTATGCACGAGTACATCTGATGAGTTTTACTGTCCCTTATAAGAGACCGAACTGCCGAGTTAGCAATCATAACTTCTGATGCGAGAACCCGCCCCTTTCCGCTTGACTTAGGAAGTAGTTGCTGCGAAAATACCGCTTGAAGAGTAAACGATAATTGAGTCCTTACCTGTGACTGCTGGTGTGACGGAAAAATATCAATAATACGGTTTATTGTCTGAACCGCATCGCTTGTATGCAAGGTTGCAAATGCCAAATGACCGGTTTCGGAAATCGTTAATGCCGCCTCAGTCGTTTCCATATCTCGCATTTCGCCGATTAACACCACGTCTGGGTCCTGCCGCAAGGCCGATTTTAAGGCGTACTTAAAGTCAAGCGTATCTGAACCTACCTCGCGCTGGTTGACTAAACAACCCTTGTGATTATGGACGTATTCAACCGGGTCTTCAATAGTCAGTATATGACCTTTGTTCATGGTATTAACGTAATCAACCATTGCGGCCAAAGTTGTTGATTTACCGCTTCCAGTAGCACCGGTTACTAATACCAAACCTTTGAGCGTATTACATATTCTTTCGCATGTTTGCCTGGGCAGGCCAAGATCATCAAATGTTTTTATTTTTGTTGGAATAAGCCTCATTACCGCTCCGACCATGCCTCTTTGCCTGAAGACATTAACCCTGAATCGGCCGATGCCTTCGATACCAAAAGACATATCCATCTCGAGAGTCTTTTCGAATTTTGCAATTTGATTTGAATCTAAAATGCTGTAAATAAGTTTCTTGGTATCTTCCGAAGTAAGTACTTCATGCTCCGTATCTACTAACCGACCGCTGATTCTAACGCGCGGAGGTGAATTTACTGTTATATGTAAATCTGAACCTTCCTGTTTTACGACTTCCAGGAGCAGAGTTTCTAGTGAAACCATATTATATATCCTTTCCGCAGTAATTACAACGCCTCAATCATGCCAAGAAGTACTATATTAATATGATTTGCTCGCTCATTTGTCAATAAAATTATCTATATTTGATTAGTTTATATCGGATAGAAATAAATATTTCTTATTAAAATTAATTTTTAGTTGACAAAATCAATTTTATATCCTATACTGATTACATAATTACATAAATTTATTTATCATCCACAGGCATCTGCGTTAAGCCTGTAAAATACTTAAGAGGCGCTATGCAATTTATCGCCGATTTCCACATCCATTCTGAATACAGCCGGGCTACCAGCAAAGATATGAATGTGGAAATGCTAGCTCACTGGGCGACCGTAAAAGGCATCAACCTGATGGGTACAGGTGATTTTACCCACCCTAACTACTTCGCTCAACTTAAAGTCCGGCTTACTCAAGATGAAAACGGGCTCTACAAGCTCAAAAAATCCAACTCCCCTATCCGTTTCATTCCAACCGCCGAAATCAGTAATATGTTCGCGCAGGGCGGAAAAACTAATCGACGAATCCATACAATCATATTTGCCCCGGATTTTCAAACTGTAGATAAAATAAACTCAAAACTAAAAACTATCGGTAATATAGCGTCTGATGGTCGCCCAATATTCGGCCGGCCTGTCAAAGAGATGGTTAAATTGGTTTTGGATATCTCTCCTAAATGCTTTATCGTGCCGGCACACGCCTGGACGCCATGGTTTTCGCTTTTTGGCGCTAACTCGGGATTCGACTCTATAGAGGAATGCTTTGAAGAAGAAGCTAAAAATATTCATTGCATCGAAACAGGTCTTTCATCCGATCCGGCTATGAACTGGCGGTTATCTAAGCTGGATAATATCACTCTGATATCAAACTCCGACGCCCACTCCCCCCGGAAAATCGGCCGAGAGGCTAATATTTTTAACTGCAAAATGTCATACGACGAAATTATCGAGGTGCTTCGAACTAAAGACTATAAAAGATTTCTGTCAACCGTGGAGTTCTTCCCGGAAGAAGGTAAATATCATTTTGATGGCCACCGCGATTGCAATATCATGCTCTCACCCGAACAAAGCAAAAAACATAAGAATATCTGCCCAAAATGCAAACGTACGCTAACCATCGGAGTAATGAACCGGGTTGACGCTTTGGCTGATCGTCCCCTCGGATTTACGACAAAAAATGCTATTCCCTATAAAAGCATGGTGCCTCTCGAAGAAATCATTGCCGATGTCCTTCAGCAGAAGACCGGCACAAACGCGGTAGATAATCTTTACAAAAAAATAGTCTCTGAAGGCAAAAACGAGTTCCACGTTCTTCTTGATATGCCACTGGATGAAATAAGCCGAATTGCACCAAATGGTGTTGTTGAAGGCATCCGGCTGGTCCGGAACGGCAAACTTGAAATTATACCCGGCCATGATGGCGTCTACGGTAAAATCAGCATTCCAATCGACCGAAATAAATTTACCGATAAGGTGGAAAAAATTAGTGCTATAAAAGAGCCCCACCCAAATTCTAATAACCAAATTTCACCTTCGCCTCAGCCACCGCCATCACAGCAGATGGTGCTATTTTGAGGCGATCGGATTTTAGTTGACATTATCAACGCTGGTGCTAAAAATCATACGATGAGAATTATTCTTTTCGCGATTATCTTTTTAAGCGTATCTGTCTACGTGTCGGCTGAAGATAAAAAATCAGTGTCCCCTACCGCTACCACGCAGGTCAGAAAATCGCCCGCCAAGGATCAAAAAGACGTTTTTGCCGGCCTTAAGCGCGGTGAACGAGTTACTATCATCCTTAACAATCGAAACACTTTTACCGGCGAAGTCAAATATATAATCAAAGACAAAATAGAGCTGGATATAACCTTTGACAGCCCGACTCTTATGGGAACGATGTCTTTTACCCGCAAGGACATCAAGGAAATCCGTAAACTCGATGCACTGGATGAAACAGATAAAACCGAGATAAAAAACACTAAAAAGGCCGAGGCCAAGAAGAATAAAGCCACCGCTGTCAATAAAACATATGCGAGTGAACCCAGCGCGCCTGAATCGTCAGAATCCTACTCCCAGGACGAATCAAAACTCCTTGCCCTTCTGGACAAGTTTCCTCCCGGCAAGGTTTGGAACAAAACGCGTTATGAGGAAATAAAGGCCGCTTCAATTAATATCCAAACTTCGGAAGAAAAGGAATTTCTAGCTGTCTATGAAAACTGGAACAAGGCCATAGCCATCAAGGAAAAGACTAACCGGAAAAACCTTCTGGAACAATTCCCGCCCGGACCGGAATGGAATGAAAATAAATTCAATGAATTATCGACTAAATTCTCCAGGATTCATGTTATGCTAACTGAAACCGAACAAGAATTCATCAACAAATATCCAGATTGGGTATTAGCCAAGGTTGAAGCCGAGGAGGAGAAAAAGAAACAAGAGGAAGCCGAAAAGGAACAGTCAGAGAAACCGCAAGATCAATCCAAATAGCCGCCTGATTTAAAAGACATTGATAGAATATAACGGCCTTAAGTTAGACCCCTTCCAGGAAGAAGCCATCCGCCGGATTGATGAAGGTTGTTCAGTCCTGGTCTCGGCTCCGACCGGATCCGGCAAAACGCTTATCGCCGAATATGCCCTGGAAAAGGCCCTGCGTGAAGGCACCCACATCATCTACACCGCCCCCATAAAAGCATTGAGCAACCAGAAATTCCGTGACTTCCAGAAACGCTGGGGTAGTCACATCGGCCTGGTTACCGGCGACCTGAGCATCAACCCCGACTCTCCGGCTGTGATTATGACCACGGAAATATTCCGCAACTCCATCTTCGACTCGCCCCATCGGCTGGATAAAGTCAGCCACGTGATATTCGACGAAATACATTACCTTGACGACGACGAACGCGGTACTGTTTGGGAAGAAAGCATCATCTTCGCGCCCCAGCACATCAAGCTGATAGCCTTAAGCGCTACCATACCAAACATTAACCAGGTCGTTCACTGGATTAGTTCAGTTCGCAAATCACCACTGATAGTTCTGCACGAACCCTGCCGTCCGGTGCCTCTAAAACATCTGCTTTGGATGGAACACTTCGGCGTGGCTAACTGCAAAGACCTCAAACAACTGGAAAAAGGTTTTGACAAATCACGCCGCGGAAAGGAAACGCTGATAGACCATCTAGTCAAGGAGAATAGACTGCCCTGCCTTTATTTCATCTTTAACCGTAAAGGCTGCGAAGAACAAGCTGAACGGTACAGCCATCGTTCATTGCTGACGACTGACGAACAAGTCAGGATTATTGAATTATTCAACCGGCTCTGCGCCCAATATGAACTCGAGCCCGAAAAAATCCGCCAGCTCAGCCAGCTGGTTTCCTGCGGCGTGGCCTATCACCATGCCGGGATGCTCCCGACCATGAAGGAGGTAGTCGAACAACTCTTCACTTCGGGACTGATAAAACTCCTGTTCGCCACCGAAACATTCGCAGTCGGAGTGAATATGCCGGCCAAGTCGGTCGTTTTCGACGAGATTACCAAGTTCGACGGCATCCGGCGCAACTTCATCCGCAGCCGCGACTATCATCAAATGGCCGGCCGGGCCGGGCGGCGCGGCATTGACCCGGTCGGCTACGCTTACCTCAGACTGCCGCCCTACGGCGCCCGAGCCAGTATCATAGAGCGAATTACGGACGAAGCTAATATCGAGGAAATAAAAAGCCAGTTCAACCTGTCATACAGCTGCATTCTCAATCTCTATCATACGCTCAAGGAAAATATCTACCAGGCCGCCCAAAAAAGCCTGAGCAATTATCAAGCGGTCCGGGGCAAACAGAAAAAAGCCTCTCATTTCCACCAACAACGCTATAATAACGTCATCGACCAGCTCCGCAGAAAAATCGGATTACTTAACCGGATGGGTTATATCCACGGCCAAACGCTGACTGAAAAAGGACATATCGCCAAACAAGTCTACAGCTTTGAACTGTCGCTGACTGAGTTTATTATCCAGGGCGTGTTCAACCAGCTCAACTCCGACCAGATAAACCTGTTGCTGGTGGCGCTGGTCTACGAATCCAAACGGCGTGACTGGGGCAAGAAATTCAACTACCAGATAATCCGCTCCATCCAAAAGCCGGCTCTACCCATAATCAGCCGCCTGCTGGACGAAGAGCGCAAGAATGGAATCCTTCCAACTGTTCGTTTGCTGGACTTCAAGCTGGCCAGCGCCACTTACGCCTGGTCCACCGGCGCGCCGTTCGACGATATCATCAATCACACCAGCGTCGTGGACGGCGACATCATCCGAACATTCAGATTGGCTATCCAGCTGGTCCGCCAGATGCTCCGGCTGGGCCGGCATAATAAATGGGGACAACCGCTTATGGATAAATTTTACTCCTGCTTCAACAAGATGAGCCGCGATGAAGTTGACGCCGAAAAACAGTTGCGCCAGTCGGCCGAATAACAAAAGTATATATTTTTATTTACAAATTTGGAATCACTGTTAAGATTTGTTCTAACTGAGGAAAAAGAAAGAGGATAAAAAACTATGGGCCAACCTGATGGTTCCGGCGAGCCAGAACAACCACGGCTTGCCGAATCAGACCAATGGAATCTCCGGCTCTGGGAAAAATGCGAGGAAACCAACCCCGGCCAACTCCAATTGACCGAAGCAGAAATCCAAGCCATTCTGGACAGCATCTTCGCGCAGGACTACGAAGTCCGCCAGAAAACCATCGACCGCCTGACAAAGTTAGGCCCGTCCTTGGCCAAAGTCCTGGTTGATACCCTGATCAAGAACACCACCAATAATACCCTGCTCTTCCAGCTGACCTACGCCCTGGAAGTCATCGGAAAAACAGCCATTAAACCGCTGATGGAAGAGCTCGTCAAGATGCAGGAACTCAAAACCACACTTGACGTAGCCCAGCTGGAAAACATCACTGAAACGCTCATCCGCCTGAACGACAACAGCGCCGCGCCGGTCCTGGCCCGGCATATCAAAACGGCCTGCGACGAAATCGCCCGGATATCACAGCCGGCCAACAGCGACCCGGCCAATCCCAACACCGCCAAGAAAATCGGGTTCCACCAATCCACCCGGCTCAAACTCCATGACCTGCTAGGCGATATGAAAGCAGCGGACGGCTTGGACGATTTAATGCTACTCTTAGGCGACGGCCGCAAAAGGGTCCACGAGGATGTGGTCGAGACCATTTTCAAAATCGGCGACAAGCGCGCCCTGCTCCCGCTGATACGTCTTTATTCGGTGGAATCAACCGTATCCGAACTGGGCGCCCGGTATATCAAGCTAACCTTCCGCGAAATCACCCGTCGCGAGAAAATATCCCGGACCGACCAGATATTCAAGGAGCTTAACCCGGACGAGAAGAAAGTCCTGGCCGATTTATTCCCGGGCTCGCGACTGGAAGCGCGCAACCACAACAAAGAGTAATCTTCCGACCCCGGCCTGCCGATAATAAAAACTTGTCATAATTCATAATTTTCTCCTTGACAAAATAGAAACTGATGTTATACTGCATAGAATTTAATGAAGATAGATTTCCATATACATACTAACTGCTCGGACGGTGTATACAGTCCAGCAGAGGTGATAGATAGAGCGGCCCGGGAAGGCTACAATATGCTGGCCATCACCGACCACGATTCGGCCGCGGCGCATGCGGCGCTCAAGGACTACCCTTTACCGGAAAACTTAAGAATCATCAAGGGCGTGGAGATTACATCGAACTACCAGGACAGGGAAATCCATATCCTGGGTTATTTCCGAGATGGTTTTGCGCCCGAGCTGGAATCGTTCCTCAAAGGAGCACAGGAGGAACGCAACCGCCGGATGAACACCAGCATCAAAAACCTGGAACAGTTTAAGATATCGGTGACTTACAAGGAGTTGTTCAAATACAGCAAAGGGGAAAGCGTCGGCCGTAACCATTTGGCCAGCTTATTGGTCGACAAGGGCTATGTGGCCAGCCAGAAAGAGGCATTTAATTTATATCTCAACGACGATACGGCTATCGTGCCGCCGATGATGACCTCGGTGAAAAGGGCCATCGAGCTGATACACGGCTCCAACGGCATCGCCGCCTGGGCGCATCCGGCCTACGAGAACTTCCAGGCGTTCGTACCGGTATTCGTCGGTTATGGGCTGGACGCCATTGAGGTTTATAACCAAAAGCGCAGCCTGGCCAACGCCCGGCACTATCGCAACACGGCCGAAGGCCTGGGCCTGATGGCCACGGCCGGCTCGGACTGGCACGGATTCGAAGGCGAATCGTTCCTGACCAATTACCTGCCCGAGGTGGTCGAGCGTTTCGTCAATATATTTTAATCAGGATAGGAGTAAAATTATGGACCCGAAAGTCATCCTCAAAGCAGTCAACCAGGGACAGGAAATCAGCCCAATCGAGGCGGTGGTGCTGATGCAGAGCTATCCTACCCACGCCCAGGAAATCCACGAGGTGGCTAACAACATCAACAAACGCATCCATCGCAACGTGGTCAGCTTCGCGCACAGCAAGCACATCGCGTACACCAACGTCTGCCGCTACAGCTGCAAGTACTGCTCGTTCTACCGCAAGAAAAAGGACCGGGACAGTTTCACCTTAGGCCTGGACGAAATCTTAAAGAAGATAAAAGAGACCCCGGACATCCACGAAGTCTGCATCTACGGCGGATTGAACGGCTCATTACAGTTCCAGTATTACTGCACCATGCTCAAAGAAATACGCAAAAACTTCCCCGGCGTAACCATCAAGGCTTTCTCGCCACAGGAGATATTCTTCATGGTCAAACGCTCCAAGCAAACCGTCTCGGACGTGCTCAAGCAGTTGAAGGAAAGCGGGCTGGACTCGCTCCATGGCATGGACGCCGATATCCTCAACGACAAGCTCCGCAAGAAAATCTGTCCGGATAAAGTCAAGACTATTGACTGGATAGATATCATCAAGACGGCGCACCGGCTGGGCATCCGCACCTCTGCCACCATATTATTCGGCCACCTGGAAAACGAAATCCATATCGCCGAACATCTGGAAATCATCCGCGAAATACAGCACGAGACCAACGGATTCCTGGAATTCACTCCCCTGCCGTTCGGTGAACATAACCGCAAACTGCCGTATCTGGAAAAACTGCTCAAGCGCGGCAACCGCGAGGACTATTTTGGCGGCGAAGAAACGGTCGTCCGCCTCATCGCCATCAGCCGGATATTCTTCCAGAATACGGTTAAGACCATTCAGGCCAACTGGTTCCGGCTGGGCATGGACAACGCACTGAAAGGCCTGCAGACCGGCGCCAACGACCTGGGCGAGACCGAATACGATATCAGCGCTACCCGGAGCCTTAAGCGCCGAAACCAGACCGAGATAACGCCGGCCAAGCTCAAGCAGACCATTTTGCGTACCGGCAAGGTCCCGCGCCTGCGCAAACAGTAAGGAGCTGTTAGTTGCAAAACTGATGCAAATCAGGATGCAACGTTACAGATCCTTATCCTGAGCACAGCGAATGGGTAAAGAGCCTGTTAAGGGCAACTGTAAACATTATGGCACCCCCCTAATGCATGGTAAAATCCACACAATGCCTGTTCCGCCTGCCAGTTGACGGGCAGGTGTCTTAGGCACGATAACACATAACATTTGACAGGATTTTCTAATTTATTAACATCTTAGCTGTCCAATTGCTGGCGAAACGGTGGCGTACCCAAGCAGCAAGGGAACGGTTTGCAAAACCGTGATTCGTGGGTGCAATTCCCACCGCCACCTTATTAGAACCTGTTAGGGCTTTCGCTACGATAGTAGCAAAAGACCGTTAGAGCTACTGCCTCCCTGTGGGACAGGGTCTTATCCCGAGCGCAGCGAAAAACCTAAATAAAGTGTGGGGTGCTTACATTTATATTTCTCAATAAATATCCCACAAAAATATTGACACAACTTTTTACCATGATAGACTGCCATAAAATAAAATGGACTTACCAGTCCGTCAGTTCAGTTTAATTTGTAAAGAAGGAGTGATGCTATGGCTAACGACACCAACACCAATAACACCAACGGCAACGGTTCCAACGGCGACCCGGCAAAGAAGAAACGGATGCTCCCCCTGCTGGCGGTACTGACAATCATCGGGCTGGTCGGCCTGACCTGGTACTGGTACGTCTTTATGCGCGGGTCGCTCTCCACCGACGACGCAAATATCGAGGCCAATTACGTGGCGCTCAGCTCCACTCTTGCCGAGCGCATCAGCCGCCTGGCCGTGGACGAAGGCAGCCTGGTCCAGGCCGGACAGGCGCTGGTCTACCTGGATGACACCGACCTGCGCGCACAGCAAAAGCAGGCCCTGGCCACCCTGGAACAGGTCAAGTATTCGGTCAGCCTGGCCAAGGTCAATATGGAAAAGACCCTGGGCGACTACCAGCGCTCCCAGGAACTCTTCAAGAGCGGCAGCGTCTCCCAGGAAAAGTTCGACAACAACCGCAAGGCCTACGAATCGGCTCAAATCCAGCACAGCATCGCCCAGGCCCAGGTCGAGGTCAGCAAAGCTCAGCTGGAGGTTCTTGAAACCAAGCTCAGCCGCACCACTATCGTATCGCCCATAAACGGCATCGTCGCCAAAAAGTGGGTACTCGCCGGCAACGTCGTCTCGCCCGGACAGCCGATATTCTCCATCTATGACCCCGCCAATATCTGGGTCACGGCCAATATCGAGGAAACCAAACTGTCCCATATAAAGCTCAACGACGCCGTTGAAATCTCAGTCGATTCCCGTCCGGGCAAGAAATACCAGGGCAAAATCATCCAGCTCGGTTCCAACACGGCCGCACAGTTCGCGATGATTCCGCCCAGCAACGCCGCTGGCAACTTCACCAAAGTTACCCAGCGCGTACCTATCAAGATATCCATTGACAACAAGGATAACACGCTCCTGCCCGGGCTTTCGGTGACAATCAACATAAAGACCAAATAAATATATGGCAATGCCGACATCAGCGTCTATCCGGGACAGACTGTCCACGCAGTTCGCCTCAATCGACCGGAAGCACCCCTCTTACAAATGGTGGGTAATGGCCACGGTCATGATCGGCACCTTTATGGCCGTGCTGGACGCCACCATTGTCAATGTGGCTTTGAATAAGATTATGGCATCATTCGGCATCCCGGTGGAAAAAGCCGAATGGGTGTTGACCTCATACATGCTGGTGATGGCCGTGATGATGCCGTCATCCGGCTGGATAGCGGACCATTTCGGCTACAAGCGCACCTATTTCCTGGCACTGTTCACATTCACCCTGGGCTCGCTGCTGTGCGCCCTGTCCTGGGACATCAACGCCCTGATATTCTTCCGGGTCATCCAGGGCATGGGCACTGGTATGTTAATGCCGGTGGGCATGGCCATCGTCACTCGCGAATTCCCGCCCGAGAAGCGCGGTATGGCTCTGGGATTCTGGGGCATCGCCGCGGCCGCATCGGTCTCATTCGGCCCGGCCGTCGGCGGTTACCTGACCGATACCTATAGCTGGCAATCTATTTTCTACATCAACGTGCCGGTCGGCCTGGTAGCCCTGTTAGGAGTCTGGATCTTCCAGCACGAGTTCAAGACCTCGAAGATAAGATCATTCGACCTGGTCGGCTTCATCTCCATGACGGTTTTTCTGTGTGCCCTACTCCTGGCGCTGGCCGAAGGCAACGCCGCCTGGAACACCGGCGGCTGGACCTCGAATTTCATCATCACCTGCACCGCCATCGCTATTATCGGCTTCACCATATTCCTGTATACTGAACTGACCGTGACAGACCCGCTCATAGACCTGAGCCTGTTTAAGAACTTCAACTATACGGTCACCTCCATCGTACTGTTCATCTTCGGGCTGGGCATGTTCGGCAGCACCTTCCTCCTGCCGGTCTATCTCCAAAGCATGATCGGCTATACCGCCCTGCAGGCCGGGCTGGTCTTCGTGCCGGTGGGCATATTGCAGGGAATGCTGTCTCCGGTGGCCGGCATGCTGGCTGACAGGTATAATCCCAAAATAGTTTCCATCTTCGCCATCCTGGTAATGGCCTTCAGCCTGTATCTCAACGCCTCGCTCTCGCTCTATTCCGAGAACTACCAGATAATGATGCCGCTCTATCTCCGGGGCCTATCCATGGGATTGCTCTTTATATCGCTCAGCGCCATCGCCGTTTCGGACATGCCCGAGAACAAGATGGCCCAGGCCGCGGGATTGTTCAACGTTATCCGCCAGATCGGCGGCAGTTTCGGCGTGGCATTCTTCAGCACCATGCTCATCCGGCGCCAGATATTCCATATGAACATCTACGGACAGGCGGTCGACCAGTACTCGCCCACCTTCCAGAACGTCTCCCGGGCGCTGCAAGGCCTGGCCCAGCACGTCGGCAGCGGCGCCTCGCAGGCCGTATCACGAGGCAAGGGATTGATTATATCGCACATCGGCAAGCAGGCCTTCGTCGCCTCGGTTGACGACATCTTCCTGATAGCCGGCGTGATAATGATAATCAGCCTCATCCCGGTGTTCCTCATCCGGGTCAAGAAACGGGCCAAAAAGCCCGGCGCCCACATAGCTATTGAGGAATGAGCTACCCCTGTCGGCATCCTCGCCTATTTCTTCGGATAGATATAGAACAGCGGTTGACCGTACTTGTCCTTGCCGAACTCGGAAATCAGCTTCTGGGTCGATTCCGACAGCAGGAACTCGGCGAATTTCTCTCCGCCTACCAGGTTCATCTTGGGAAACTTGGCCGGGCTGGGAATAATGACCGAATAGGGATTGAGCAGTATCGGGTCGCCTTCAACCATAATCTTCAAGGATGCATTGGCCCGGTGCGCCAGATAGGTGCCCCGGTCGGTCAGCGCGTAGGCCGCCTTGTTGTTGGCCATATTGAGCACCTCGCCCATGCCCTGTCCGGCCTCAACATACCAGGCGCCGGCCGGTTTAATAGTTGCTTTAGCCCAGATAGCCTGTTCCTTCTTGTGCGTGCCCGACTTGTCACCGCGGGAGATAAAGGCCGAATTGGTATTGGAAATGGCCATGAACGCCTCTGCCGCGGTCTTAACCGCCTTGCACTTGGCCGGGTCGGTTTCCGGGCCGACCAGCACGTAATCGTTATACATCAGCGGCTGGCGCGACTTGCCGAAGCCTTCGGCCATAAATGCCTCTTCGTCCTTGGGCGAATGGACCACCATCACGTCGGCCTCGCCCCGCTTGCCCATGGCCACTGCCTCGCCCGAGCCGACCGAGATGGGCTTGAGCTCATAGCCGGTCTGCTTCTTGAACTTCTGGACCAGCACATCCAACAGTCCAGAATCCTGGAAGCTGGTTGTAGTGGCCAGAATAACCGGCGCCTTAGGCGCTTCGGCCTTGCCACAACCGCCCACAACAATTAATCCCAAAACCAATATCAATCCCAATATCTTTAGGTATCTCATTTATCGCTCCTTCTAAAATGTTGTAGTTACTAATAATCCAAACTGATTATTCTTATACGCGGCCGTGCCGGATGCCACATCTTCGGCGTTGGTGGTATAATCCAGCTTGATATGAGTGTTATCTGTCAAACGGTATCCGACGCAGACGGTGGTCCGGGTATAGCTGTTACAGTTGCAACTGTTCAACGTAGCATAGACGGTGCTCTTGTCAAACCCAACATTGCTGTAACGGGCCGCCAGATAGACCTTGGGTATCGGGTTATAGGTGCCCTCGACGAAGTAATAACTGCCCTCGCGGTCGGTAACCGATACTATCGGCGTGACCGTATCCTTGCCGTCGTCCTTGAACTGACCATAGGCCAGGCGGAAAAACGCCTTGCTGTCCGACATGACCGGCATACCCGGCTCGAGACGTTTCTCCTTGCCGGGCTGAATATCATAACGCAGGTCAAGTTCGGTGATGGTCCGGGTCCATTGGGTGGAGTTGGTCGGCCGGGCTGAAAGTCCGGCGAAGCTCATAGCCGCGGCGGCCGTGCCCAGGTCGCCGGAATTATAATGGCTCAGTGAAGCATAGAGCTCGTTAATCGGGTTAGCCGCCACCTTGATGCACAGCGCCTTGGCCGGAGTGGTATCCACGCCCGAGCCGGAATTGCCGTTAGTGAAGCTAACCGCCCATTTAACCGGGATGCCCAGCTTGTCCTTGGGCAGGACCTGCGAAAGCTGGAAACCTTCGTCATAAGCGCCGGTGTTGGTGGCCGAAGGCTGTCCCGTGGCCGCATCTACCAAGTTATTGCCCCAGGTTTCCTCGCCGATGTCCACTTTAAACAAACCGACCCGGAGCATGGGGTCAAAAGCGCTGCCCTTCAATGATGGCGCGACGATGGATGACAGGAAATTGGTGTAATCCACATATAAATAATCCATAGCCAGCACATTGGGGTTATTGAGCGTCATCCGGGTGATGACCTTGATATCCGGGGTCAGGGTGCCGTTAATCCGGAGCTTGCCCTCGGGCATGACATAAGAACCGTTCGGATTAGTACCGGCGCTTTCCGAATCGATATAACCGCCGGAAAGCTTCGATCCCTTGAAGTCGACCTTGACCGTGGTTTCCTCGGCTGAGGCCGTTGAAATTATTACTGATGCCAAACATATTAGCGCAAAGGCGCCTGTTAACAACCTGGCCATGATACTCTCACCTTTCTAGTTCGGCTGCCTGTGAAGTTGTCCGCCATAGCGGATGCGCCTCAGGAGCACAGCCGACTATACTTATCAAATAAGTTACTCTATTTTAACTGATAAGTATTAATCAGTTTCATCATCCTGTTGAACTCCCGTTCAATCTGTTTACGGGTATTGGCTTCGAAACGCAGGAACGGGTCGAGGATTCGTTGGGCAAAGTCGGTCAGCTGGGTGCGCTGAGAACCCTGCCCGCCTACCGTGGTTTCGATAAGCTTAACTCCCAGTATTTCCTCGGTCTTCTGGATTCTGCCCCAGACATAGCGATAGGATTCGTCCAGAGACTCAGCCGCGGCCTTGATGGAGCCGGTCTTGCGGATAGCCGCTAATATTTCGGCGATACCGCCGCCGAAGGCGTATTCACCCCCTTTCTGAAGCCAGACCTTATGGAAAGGCCTGAGTTCCACGGAAACTTTAATCTTGTTACTAATAGTCATAATAAACTCCCTTTCATAAACAGACTCCGGTTGGCAATATCTCTAACCGAGGTCAATATGCACAAACATACATATAGAAAAGAACGCGTCAAGAAATAGTGTAATGACTTGTAAAATACAAAGTCCGAACGACATTGGAAGCGCTGGGCGTGGCGGTGGAGGACAAGTCTAAATAGTCCATTGAGTCCATGGAGTCTGAGGAGTCCGGTTGGTTAAACCCTATGGACCCTCAAACCCCACAAACTCTTTTTCCCTTTCGTGCCTTCGTGGTTATTTTACGGCCCAAAGGTAGATTCGCGATTACTCACTATAAACCTGTATGCCCAGATGCAACTGCCCTTCTTTGAGGAACCAGACGCAATATGACTTGTCCGGCAACCGGTCTATGGACCAGTTGGCGGCCCGGGCCGGGTCGGACATCCGGGACAGGAAGTCCTTTATGCGCGAGTTGTGCTTAAGCATCGACGCCGGGTTATGTTCAGACTCTGAAATAAGGATACCGGTCTGGGTCAATAATTGGGTAAGCGACGCCCTGAAGGTGGCCTTGAGCCGCGATGGCGCGATGTCATACGGACCCCCACCCAGTATCTGAGCGCCTTCGGGCAATGCCCCGACCACATACTGCTCTCCGGTCAGCCAGTCGCCCACCACCGAAACCACCTGCTTGCCCCGGGCACGAGAGCCGGTAAATCGAAGCGTCCCGCCGATGGCCTCTTCCCAGTTGCCTTTCTTGTTTTCGATGGCCTCTTTGAACCGCTTGCCATCTTCGGCATAGGCGAAATCCAGGCCTTTCGAGTATTTATTGTAAGACTTGAGCAATTTCCGGCGGTGCATGGTGTAGATGTCATTCTCATCACGGTCCGAGCCGCCGGCCGAAGAAAATTTGACCCGTTCTTTATACTTATCGGCGGCGACCGTGGCCACCAGCTGGCCGTAATCGCCGTCGTTCTTGATGCGCCACTTGCGCCGGGCATTAGCCGTCTGGGCGCCGGACTTGCTGTTCTGCTCCCATTTCTGGCTCATATCCGGATGCGGCGTAACTACGGGGGCTACCGGTATCTCTACCTTACTCTTAATAGGCATATAGAACCCAACCTTTCAGCTTGCCACGGAGCCACAGAGCTCACGGAGGCTAACCATATTCTTTTACTCTTTGTATACTCTACTAAAAACCTATATCATAGACCTCTAATCCAGTCAAGTAAATACAGTTATTTACGCATCCATAGTGTTACTAAATCATACCCCCCATACTTATGTATACCCCATATTATGGTATGCGATATCGGATACTATCAGATATGTGAGCGGATAGTATCCAGTATATAGTCTGATAGCGGACTGTATATCACGATATCATATCAGTAAGTGTATAGACTACCCTGATATACTGTATGTGGTATTATCAAGTAATATACCAGATACTATGATGTATAGTATAAGATATTAGACTATAGATTACATACCATTATACAATATCATATCAGTGTCTATAGGGTATAATATAGTCTGGTATGCAATATGGCAAAGGGTGGTAGGGGGTAGGGTATCCCCTACTATAGGGTATAGTATAGCCTGGGATATGCAGTAAAATAGCATATTACAAACATATAACAGATTAGGCTTGGTAATACTGCACTCTATGGCGATATGACCGTAGAATATGCCTAGTATAAGGTATCTTAGGCAGGTATGTACTCAGGCTGTATGATATATTGGTGATATGAGATAGATATGCCACGCCGGAATGCCTGTATAATAGGTATTCCAGGTCACCACTGCCCTGCTTGTCTTGGTATTGGTGCATTAACTGACTGATACTACTGCCAGACTACAGCCCTATTGCGGCCATCCATATACCCGGGCAAGAGCACCCTGCACCCCTCTGAGCCCTACCCGGCATAGGGATAAGATACCAAGGTCTGGGAGATGACCTGAACAGATAATGGGTTAGGGATAGGAAGGTATTAGGGGGTTAGGTCAGAGGTAACTGCAAACTAGCACTCCCAAAAATTATCTGGATAAATCAGTTACAATTGCGTGATAAATTTCGGTATTTTCCTGCCATGCCATATGCACCAACCCCTTGGTATCCACATAAATTGCAGCACCTGGACTATCAATAAAATCTCCTTCATCCCATAACCAGACAGGTATTTTTGGCGGGGGTTTCTTCTGCCCTACGGGTTGAGGAAACGACCAGATGCCATCATTCGATAAAACCTTAAAGCTGGTCATTGGTCCTGACCAACACATCTCATTCTGACCTACATTATAGGTAATCTCGCGATTATGATTCCAGAGCATAATAACTTTCCTGCCATATTTCGCCAGACGTATAGCCCCTAGCAGTCTTTCCTTGCCATAACCGAAACAAACAGGAGGTAACCATTCCGTTCCGTTCCATTTTGACAAGTGAAGTTTATTCCTGTCCGGATGATTTTCAGGCAAATCGGCCTGGTATACCAGTAATGGCGTGTCTTGTCCATCCACAACAATATCAAAGCAGTCATCCAAAATTGGTTTTTCCGGACTGCAAATAATGCTTTTGATTATCTTCCCGCCGGAAATCACCCAGTGAGTCATACCACCTTCTTTAAAACCTTTTCCGATGATGTGGACGTCACCTTTTTCTGTTATGGCCATACGGCTGCGCGGGAGCACCACACCAAGCTGTAATAAAATAGAGTTACCCCAATTCTTCCCATCATAACATTCGTACCGGATGCTGTTATTTGTGACTGCTGAAACATGAACCTTGCCGTCATGAATTTTAAAATCGCTATGGGGCCCTGCTGAATCAGGCGGATCGTTCATGATAGATAAATGCGACCATGTTTTACTGGCGGAATTGTAAAATAAGTGGTGCCACAAATCATCCGACATCTCAACTAAAAGATTCAAATCTTCGCCTTGGCACCAAGCGAAAAAGGGGTCGCATTCTTCATCCCCGGCAACAAGGAGTTGGGGTGCGGACCATTGCCCGCTATCGCAAACGTTTATTCCGGGAATGGATGTCCAATCTTTGCCCGAGTTACTTTGGTTTAAAAGAAGCGAGCGAGGAATCACACTCATTATATCAGCGGAATTGGCCCGATTTTTGGTCATACCTCGCCATATCGCATAGATTTTACCCGAGCTTGATTCTGCCATAATGGGCGAGGCGTCTGTTCCCCATGCCATATCATGATTTCCTAAATAATCAATTTTAACAACCCTAGTTTTATCTACAATTTCAAACTCAATGATATTTGACTGCCCATCCGCGAAGCCCGAGTGTTTCTTGGTAAATGCCAGGTGGAATGAGTAATCCCCGAGCCTGTCAATCCGGTAACAATCCGTTAAATCGAATGAGAAGTAATCTGACTCGCCCGGTTTTATTTCTCTTCCCGCACTGCTATCTATAAACCTCAAATTAACAATAGATTTTATCTCAATGTTATTCGAATCTTTAAGCATCGGATCAATGCCAGACCGAAAGGCTGGTTCATTATCACCGTAATAGCGTCCTCCAAAGGTAATCACTTTATCTGTGCTATTCCTGATAAATACATTTATTTGAATATCCTCGTTTAGAGCGAATAAGTTTTTCTCTAGCGCAACTAAACATTTAAGACCATCTGACAGGTCGGTCCAATCAGTATTATCGTTAGAAAAGACAATATAATCAATTGCTACCGGTGGGCGAGTGTTGTGTATAACATCCTTTAACTCATTGATATCCTGGCGAAACGGCACGGTGCCTATCACACTAATGCACCCGGAAAATTTCTTGCCAACTTTTAATCGTATATCCCTGAATGATTGGTTAGTTTCCAGCGCACTTTTTATGACAGGCAAATGCTTTTCGGCTATATTCATATTTATGATTTGCCTTAAGAAAATGGAACCGAATAACAGGTACCCAAGAGATGCGATTAATAGAATAACGACAATAACAAGCCCAATTGCCTTTTTACTCATAACAACATACTAACTATTTATTCAGCCCTGTCAAGCCTAATGCCCCATTAGATACGGAGAGTATATGGTAAGGTAAGTGCGGGACGGCGCTGGGGTGCTCCCGTAAGCAGGCATTATTCCCGAACCGCTAACGCATCCGCTGGCAGTATTCCAACCGCTTGAGTTCGGCCGGGAGCAGGTCGCATTTTACGGGCTCAAGGAATTCGACCACTTTTTGGAAGTTCTGCTTCTGCCAGGCGAACTCGGCGTTCTTGCGGGCCATAGCCAAATCATACTGCCGCACCTTCTTTTGCTCTTCCCGGGTAGCCATATCTTCCAGGCGTTTGAAAGCCGCGTCATCGCCGGCCAGGAACGCCGGGGCGTATTTTTTTACCAGGCCGGCCAGCTCAAGAATCATCCTGCGGGCCGTTTTCTCATCGCTCGACTGGAACGAGGTGTTTCCGGCCTCCTTGGCGGCGCCGGCCGAATTGATTATATCGACTATGGTGTAGTTGAGGGATTCGGCCGTATCCGGAAGCCGGCCGATTATGAATTCTATTTTATACGACTGCGGGTCCTGGGAAACAACGGCAAAAACCGATTTGGACTCGTACCTGACCCGTTGGGGGCCTTTTTGGGTGCACTTAAAGCCGAACTCCTTGACCAGGAATCCGAATGCCTCCAAGGCGCTTTCCCTGAAATTCTCAGCAGTACTCATAATCTCACCTTTACTTAACAGTGACTAGAAGAGACTTGTAACTGTCTCATCCCAGTCCATGTTTAATTCTTATAGCAGGGCCATTTGCCCCTGTCAAGCCTAACACACTATTTGATATGGAGTATATGGACTGGTAGGTAATTATATTTATTTAACAATACCCTAAATCAACGCTTTTTCTCCACAGCATGCTTGAGTTCTAAAAAATCATCCTCGCTAAACGCCCATTTCAATATGCCCGAAGCTAATTCTAATGCCTCCGGTGAAATCCATGGAGAAAACTTTACCAGTTTATCAGTCGCTTCGCCCAAATGTTCATAAAACGAAACGCAGGCGGCGTTATTCAACTCCCCGGTATTTTGCTTAAGGCACCATTCGGCAAAACCAAAGATGCGACTAAGCGTCTCATTATCAGATACATCATAAGCTATTTTAGCCTTCTTCACAAGTTCATGAAGTGCTATATAAATACCATCCTCCTGGAAGTCTTTTGGGAGGTCGGGAAAGAGTTCAAGATATTTCTTGCGCCAAACAGCCATATTGAAAATAGAGTTTCAGGACTAGCTAAAATACGCGTCTAATTGTATTATCAATCTCTTGCCAGTCTCATCCAAGTATAATATGGTTATTTCTTAGTATCAGCCTTGGGTGCGGGCTTATCCTTGGCGCCTTTTTCGGTCTGGTTGACGCCGCTTTTGGCCTTGTGCTCTTCCCGCTTGGCATCCTTATATCCGGGGCACTCGAAAATCCCCTGGGTAAGGTGGGCGTCATCTTCGCAGTATTTGATGTAATCGCCCTCGTTGTTGATGTTCTTCTTGCGGTAATATTGGCAATTGGGATTGTGCTTGGGCTGGCACATCTTCTGGTGTTCCTTGAGGGCTGCTTCGCGGTCCAGGAACTTCTGGCGCTGGTCGCCCGTCAATATCTGATTAAGGAAGGATTCGCGGTATTCCTTATGGCCGGCCGCGATGCCGTCCACGATTCTTTTCAGCTCGGCCTTGGCCTGGTCGATGGCTGTTTTGCCGGCCTTCTTGTCCTTGCGCAGTTCGGCCAGGCGGTGCCGGGCTGCATCACGGGTGCACCAGTTCATCCCAACCGTGGTCTTGTTGATTCTTTCCTTGAGCGCCTTGATTTGAGTCGTCTGCTCCGGGGTAAGGTTCAGTTCGTATTTCGACCAGTCGTGAGAGCATTTGGGGTTATGGCAGTCCAGGAACTTGCATTTGTTGCCGGCGCCCTCGTGGGACTGCGTTTTCTTCTGTTCGGGGTCTTGGAGATTAATCGTCGCCTTTTTGGGCTCGGCAGCGGCGGCAGGCGGTTTATCCGCCTTCTTTTCATTCTCAGCCCGGGCTATGCCGGCCAACCCGGATATCAGTGATAATCCCAATACCGCTGTGGTCAGTTTCAGTGTCAGCTTTTTCATATTTACTCCTAACTCTTTCTAATATTGCGATATACTATATAACTCATTTGAGCCCAGATTTATTTTACTTGATTTAAGAATTATAGGAATTGGACAAACCTAACGGGTTATACCACCGGTTTAGGCGGCTCCTGCTTGGATTTCTTCATTAATGACAGAAACATTATGCCCAGCCAGATGGCTATCAACCCGCCGCCTAAAGAGAGTTTCTTATTAGTGCCGAACCAGGCCCACTCCACTATTTCAGACAGGATGACGACCGTGCCGGCGCATATCAGCAGGTATGCCCAGAAATATCCCCAAAATCCCGGTTCTGTGCTTTTCATAGTAGCCTTCTTTTCTTCGCTTACTTTATTAGCACTTACCTATGTTGTTAAATCGCGTGACTAAGGGCTGGCATAAATCTTGGACCAGTTCGTATCCGTGCCTATCTGTATCGGCAGGCTCCTGTCTGTAGTTGTCCCATCGCCCAACTCGCCGTAATAGTTCCTGCCCCAGGCCCAGAGAGTTCCGTCGTTCTTGAGACCAAGAGAGTGGCTATTCCCTGTGGCAATGGCCTGCCAGTTGATGTCTGTTCCAATCCGGGTCGGGATATTTTTATCTATAGTTGTGCCGTCGCCTAATTGACCGGACGAGTTACCACCCCATCCCCAAAGAGTTCCATCGCTCTTTAAGGAAAAGGTGCTCGCATTACCGCCGACAATACGTGAAATATTCGTTCCGGTTACTACAAACCCATTAACATCCGCTCCTATTCTTACAGGACTATATTTATCATTATTCTCATAAATAGAAGATGACGATGTTTCATAGCTTTCGCCGCCCCAGCAGCCACCTCCGACCCTTCTTCTTCCGGAAACCCAGCGCTCTGAAGTTCCATCGCCTAATTGACCGGATGAATCATACCCCCAGGTCCAGATGGTACCATCGGTCTTAAGGGCAATGGAATGGCTGTTTCCTGCGGCAATAGCCTGCCAGTCAGTGTCCGTGCTAATCTGAGTTGGGATATTTTTACATATACTTGTGCCATCGCCTAATTGACCATCCCAGTTAACGCCCCAGGCCCAGAGAGTCCCGTCTGACTTAAGAGCAAAAGAGTGGCTGTGACCTGCGGCAATGGCTTGCCAGTTGTTATCTATTCCGATTCGAGTTGGTTGTGCAGTATAAACATATTGAGGAGGTGCATACCTATTTTGTTCGCCTGTCCCGTCGCCCAACTGGCTGAAATCGTTCCTGCCCCAGGACCAGAGTGTTCCGTCGGTTTTCAGGGCAATAGTATAACCAAAACCAGCCGCAACAGTTTGCCAGTTGGTATCTATACCAATCTGCGTCGGGATATTTTTATCTGTAGTTGTGCCGTCGCCTAATTGACCGTAATAATTGCCACCCCAGGACCAAAGGGTCCCATCGGTCTTTATGGCAATCGTATAGTTAAAACCGAGCGCAATAGTTTGCCAGTTGGTGTTTGTACCGATCTGCGTCGGGATATTCTTGCTTATAGTTGTGCCGTCACCCAACTGACCTGACCGGTTATCGCCCCAGGCCCAGAGCGTACCATCGGTCTTTATGGCAAAAGAATGCGCTGAGAGCGGCGAGGAAAGCGCACTTTTATTTTCGCTGCTGCCGGTTTCCCAGTCAAAGCCGAAAGCCAGAATTGGTATTAATAGAATCAGGGTGATTTTAACGACCCGGCGGGTAATAAAATAAACGCCTGAATTTAGCGTTTTCATAGAAACATACATAGCTTAAACTGCATTATTGTCAAGCAAAATAACCGCTGAAGCATATTTATTTGATAATATCTGAAATAGGTCGATAATATAGTAAATGCCTATCTTAATACTGGTTTGGGTTAATCTGGTGTTGGGCCTGATGCTCTGGCTGGGCCTGTGCTCGGATTGGTCGTTGCCCGGCACCAAGCTTGATATTATACTTTTTCTGGTGGCCTGTGGCTCCAGCGTCTACCTTATAATAAGACTTCTCCTGAATAAACAGCTCAGTTCAAAGAAACGTTGGTTATACAGTTTAGTCTGTATTCCTATATTTATATTCATATTCCCATACCTATTATTATTCCCGTTTACCCTATTCTATGCATCCGAAGTGGCCGGCGAGCAGTTTGTTGAGCAGGCAGTTTCCCCGGACGGAGTGACCACAGCCAGCGTCTATTTCCGCCCGGTTGGTGCTTACACCGGAGGCAACGGCTATATTCTTGTCCGGATAAAGTATCGCTACTTTCCTTTGGTCGAGCGGCAAATCTATGTGCGCAAGACCTTTGAGGACGAGCATGGGCATTTCATCAAATGGCTGGATAACGACACCATGCTGGCGCTGGAACGGAATGACGTCATCAAGGTCGGCTGGATTAGATTCCACCGCCCGTGGTAACATTAGTCGTGATTGGCAATCGTTATTCTTGACAATTAATCCTCTAATGGTAAATATCTGCAATAGATTATTTAAAAGCAGTATGGTACATAAAATTTGCACGTTGACCTTATTAAGCATTTTCTTGCTGTTGACGGCATTTCCTGCCCTATCGGAGCCGGAAGACCCCAAGCCGTCACAGCAGAAGATAGAAGCGGCCCGGGAGCTTTATAACATCGCCCTGGATTCGCTCAAAAGCAAGCAGTACGAAGAGGCCCGGAAATTACTGGTCAAAGCCGTCGAATATAACCCCGATTTCGCCGAGGCGTATGCCAAACTGGGCGATACTTACATACTGCTCAGGGATGAGGAACTGGGCTACGAGAACCATAAAAAATGCCTGGACATCATCGGCAAGTCCGAGTCGACCTCTGACGAGCTGGCCAAATTATCAGAGGAGATAAAACGCAAGTCCGAGAAATTCAGGCTGCTCGAGGATAAAATAACATCCGTAAAAAAGGATTTCATCGCCAAGGTGGCTGATTTAGGCAATCAGTCTTTGGCCGATTCCGATTACTTCCTGGCCGAGGAGTTGTTCTCGCTGATAGAAAGAATCGATACGGATAATACCGATGCGGCTGACGGCCTTCGGCAGGCAAGAGAGGGCCAAAGCAATCTTGATTCCGCAGAGCCGTACGAGGCTAATTCGGAACTATCAGATGTCTACTACCAGTCAGGCCTGACCGCCATCAAACAAAACAAGTATGACGAAGCGATTGACAAACTGAATAAGGCGGTGTCTTACCGCCGGGAATTTTCCCAGGCCCTGTTCGCCCTGGGTGAATGCCATGAGAAACAGAAGGACAAATCATCGGCCATCCGGAATTACCGGCTCTGTTTGAAGCATATCCAGAAGAAGGACAATCTTTCCAAGGAGGAAAGCGACACTTGCAATAAGGCATATAAGGCCGTGGAACGGCTGGACGAGCGAAGCCGGCAGATGTCCAAAGTGAAAAACGATTATGCCAACAGCCTGATGGCTTTGGCCACGGACTGCTTCAACAGAAAATACCAGCGGTTTGCCTGCGTCATTCTAAAGCAGATAGATGTGATCGACCCGATAAACAGGAAGGCCGATGAGCTTTATTCCAAACTGGACCGGAAGGTGGTTGCTTCAGTGGAAAGCGGCCGCAATGCCGGACGGGTTATCAAGCTTTTTAACGGAGTGAGCCTGGATAACTGGCTCGGCCGTGGCGAATATCCGGGCAAATGGTGGAGCGCCAAGGACGGTAAGATGATATTCAACCCGGAAGAAAAGAATATCCCAGCTACGATGCAGTACGACGGACAGATATTCGACAGCTATATTGCCTCTATAAAACTATTCGTTGAAGATTTCCTTTTCGACGAGGAGGGCTCCATTGGACTGCTCGTAGCTTATAACCCGAGCAAGGGAGCGTTTCAGGCTTTCATGTCAACAAACGGGCGGCTGAACAAAGGCTGGAATTATATCGAGGTGATCAAGCAGGGCAACAGCTATCAGGGTTCTACCAACGGCATTAAGTCCCCCACTACAAGATATCTTAACCCGGGTGACCAGCCAATCATCGGAATCGGCACCAAGAATATCAGGTTTTACATCGCCAGTTTTACCATCCAGGAACTGGCTGGAAGTTCCGGAGCCCAGCCGGCCGCGGCCAGGGAATCAACTTCCGAGGCGCTCCGGTTATTTAACGGCAAGGATTTGACCGGTTGGAAGGTGGCCGGCGATAATAACGAGATATACTGGAAAGCCGAGGGCGGCAAGCTGGTGGTTCGTCCGGAAAACCCAACAATAACCAGTGGGGTCTTCTGGCAGGGAAGCGAGCTTCCGAATAACTTCGCCTTTTCGTTTGATGTGACCATCGAAGGCAAGGCATCGGAAAACGAACAAGGCGTGCTCGGCCTTATCCATGAGAGTGACGGCAAAAAATACGCCGCCATAGACCTGGCCAAGATGCTGGGTAATTCCGGCTCTTATAAAATATCGATGGCCCGGGAGAATGGACAATATAAACTGTTTGTTAACGGCCAATTAAGCCGGTCAATACAGCCCCAACACCAATACACGATTCTTGGCTTGAGCTCCATAAATTTCAAGGCATCATTCTCCAATATTACCCTCAAGGCTTTGAAATAAGGAGATAGAATATGAAAAAGATATTATCAGTCACATTATTATGCGCCATAGTGTTTGGATTAACGGCCTGCGAGGAGCGCAAAGCCCAAACCCAGCCGACGAGCCCGCCGGTTCAGGCTGAGAATAAGGTGACCGCGGCCGGAGTGACCATGGAATGGAGCCTGGCCGGCACCAACTTATCGGTCAAGCTCAGCGCCGCGACCAGCGGATGGGTGGCGGTCGGGTTCGACCCCGGCGCCGGGATGAAGGACGCCAACATCATCATCGGCTATGTCAAGGACGGCAATGCGATCATCCGCGACGACTTCGGCACCGGGTTTGGTTCGCACGCCCCAGACACGGTTGATAACGTCACCAATAAAAGCGGCACCGAGGCGAACGGCGTAACTGAAATAAGCTTCACCATCCCGCTGGATTCCGCCGACGCCCAGGATAAGAAGCTGGTATCCGGCAACAGCTATAAAGTCCTACTGGCTTCAGGCAACTCGGACGATTTCAGCGCCTTCCACACCCACAAGGCGGTAGCGACGATAAAGATTCCGTAGGTGTGTCGGTTATTTTAATGGCGCTGCCCTGCCGGCAGGTTACTTAACCTGTTGTTTCCATCTTTCCATATCCCTTTTCAGGAAGATAAGAGCCCTGTCCTCTTTAGGACTGAGCCGGATAAACTCCTCAACATCGGCAATGGCCTTCTTTAAGATTTCCTTGCGGGCCGGCAGGCTCTTTTCGCGGTAGGCCTTCTGGGCATAGGCATCGGCCCGCGTCAACAGCACCGATGCGCTGGCGCCGTTTTCGTAGGCCTTGGTATAGTCGGCGATGGCCTTATCGTAGTCCTTCAGGTAGAAATGGGACGAGGCCCGCCCTTCGTAAACCCGGCTGGCGTATGACTTTTCGTCCAACTCCAGGACCCTGGTGTAGTCGGCCACGGCGGATTTATAATCGGCCCGATTGTGGTGAATCATGGCCCGGACGTAATAGGCGCTGACTAATTTGGGATCAAACTTGAGCGCCTGGACGATGTCGGCCCAGGCCTTTTCACCATCTCCTTTAAGAACGTAGGTATGAGCCCGGTTAGCGTAGTAACCGGCATCGTACGGTTCAATCCGGATGGCCTCGGTAAAATCAGCGATGGCCGGTTCGAACATATTATTTTCGCCGTAGGCCACCCCGCGCTGGTTGAGATAGGCGATATTACCCGGCGCCAATTTTAGGGCCTCGGTAAAATCGGCGATGGCCTTGTCAATCATATGTTTGTCCTTATAAAAACCGGCTCGTCTGAAAAAGTATGCCGGGTTCTTTGGGTTGGCAACTATAGCCGAGCTGATGTCGGCGATGGCTTCATCCATCTTGCCCTGCTCAAGGAAAAGGATGCTCCGGTTCATATAAGCCGCGTCCATATTGGGCATCAGCCGGATGGCCTCGTCGAAGTCGCGCTTGGCTCCGGCATAATCCTTCGCCTTGAGACGGGCGATGCCGCGGCGATTATAGGCATCGATTACCTCCTGGCCCAGACCCAACCTGATGCCGGCAGTAAAATCATCGATGGCCTGCTCATATTGGCCCATTTCCATGCACAGCTGGCCGCGGTACTCGTGCGCCTTTTTATTGCGCGGCTCGAGCGCGAGGGCCTTGTTAAGGTCGTCCAGTGCCTGAATCCGAAGAATCCGCACTTGGTCCGGGCTATCGGCAAGGTTATTGGCCTTGACGCCAAGGGCATTGGCCCGATGGATGTATGCCTTGACAGCCTCAGGATTGAGCTTGATAGCTTCGGTGCAGGCGCTAATCGCATTATCTATGTATTCGCGGCAGCTGCTTTCCTGTTTGGGGCTGCGCTTTGCCGGCTCAGTATAAAGAATCTGCATGGCTTTTTCCATATAATTGTCGGCCAACATAGCCCAAGCCACGTAATCCATAGCATTACGCTTAACACCCTCGTTAAAGGCGGCGATGGCTTGGTCTGCCTTATTCTGGACGCTGTAAGCAAACCCGAGGTGGCTGTGAAGTATAGGCACATCGGGATTAAGACGGATGAGTTCGGTGTAGTACTCTGCAGACTTAAGCAACGGCAGTTGGGGCGGATAAGTAACAGCCAGTTTTTTATTAAGCTTAAAGGCCTGGCTGTGGTCCTTAATGAGCTGTTTCAAATCGCCCAGGTAAAAATATGTCCAGCCGCGCTGGTAATAGGCCAGGTCATAGTCGGGCTTGAGCTCTATCGCCTTGTTATAACTGGCCAGAGCCTGTTCGTGCTTATTCTGCCCGCTCTCGATATTGCCCTTGGCCAGCCAGCCCAGATGGCTGTTGGGGTCGTATTCGATGACCTTAGTGAAGTCGTCAATCGATTCATTGGGCTTGCCGTAGATGTAGTTGGTAATCCAGCCGCGCTCGTAATGGGCGTAGGCCAAACCCGGCGTGGCGATAATGGCTTTATTAAAATATTCATAGGCCTTGTCGTTATCACCTTTTTCCTTGTAGGCATAGCCGACGAGCTGGTAGACATCGCCAAAGGTCGGGTCTATCCGGATGGCTTCGTCGGCCAGTTTTATCCTAGACTCAAGGTCAGTCGTGCCGATCATCCGGTCGTAATAGACCTTGGCTTTGGAACGCTGTTCGAGTTGGGCCTTGGTCATCTTGCTTTCGGCCTGGCGGGTTTTTATCTGGGCCAGGCATTTGTCTTTCAGGTCGTAGGCTTCGAAATCCGCCGGCGACAGCCCCAGCACCTTTTCGCACATAGACAGTGATTCCTCGTATTTATGCTCCTCGAACAGGCGATGGGCCTGTTGGTTGTATTCAACCACCTTGCGTCCGGTCTGGGCCGAGCCATAGAGCCACCAACCGACTGCAGCCAGGGTAATGACGGCGGCACTGGTAACGCCGATAGAGGCAGTCTTGTTCTGGCGCATCCGGCGCCAGAGCCGGCTGGCCGATGAGGTACGCTTGGCCACGATGGGCGCGCCTTCGAGATAGCGCTTCAGGTCGCCGGCCAGCTCGGCCGCGTTTTGGTAGCGTTTGGCGCGGTCTTTTTCCATGCATTTGAGGCAGATGGTTTCCAGTTCCTTGGGCACGGACTGGACAATCCGGCTGGGCATGGTCGGTTCTTCGTTGATGACCTTGGAGAGCACTTCAAACAATTCCTGGCTCTGGTGCGGCGGCCGCCCGGTCATGCAGTAGTAAAGAGTCGAGCCGAGAGAGAATATATCACTGAGCTGGTCCATCTGGTCTTTCTTGCCCTGGGCCTGCTCGGGCGACATGTATTCTGGCGTGCCGACCACCGTGCCGCTCATGGTCAAGGCGCGGCCCTCGCCGGTGAGTTGTTTGGCCAAACCGAAATCGGTTATGTAAGCCTTGCCGGACTTGTCAACCAGAATATTGGCCGGCTTGATATCGCGGTGGATAATGCCCTGGGAATGGGCGTAATAAAGCGCCTGCGCCACCTGGAAAATAATCCGGGCCAAGCGCGGGAATAACTCCGGCGTTTTGGACTGGCTGATATCGTCCAGGGAAACGCCTTCGATATAATCCATAGTGAAATAATGCTGTTTGTCAACATGGCCGGCTTCGTAAATCTGGACGATGTTGGGATGCTTGAGCATAGCCACAGCCTTGGCCTCGCGCTGGAAGCGATCGAGCATTTCCTTGTCGTTAGAAGTTATGACCTTAAGCGCCACCTGCCGGTTGAGGTTCTGGTCAACAGCCAGGTAAACAAGCCCCATCCCGCCCTGGCCGAGTTTCTTGACCAACTGGTATTTTCCGAACTGTTTGGGTTGTTGAGCCGGTTTGGCGTCTTGGTCGGACATACCCAGGATTATGCCCACATACGGCTTGACTAAATCATTTACGAACAGACCTGAAAGCTGGTCCGGATACTTCTGGAAATATTGCTCCGTGTCAGGATTCTGCCACCAGTTTTGGAAATCTTCCCTGTCCTTGAATTGTGGTATCTTGAATTCTTCTGGCATCGGCATCAGTATATATAAAAATCCTGAAAATGCAATAAATTTTGGCTGTAAATTTGCGGCGGCAGACGGTTGATCTTACATCCGCGTGCTCAGGCTTTCAACCAGATGCGCCTTGCCGACAGCCTTGAGCCTGACTTGCATAGAGATATGCTCCCCGTCCAACCCGCCCCGCTCTATCATATGCTTGAGCTCAGCTCGGCCGGCCCTGGGAACGGATACGAATCTGGCGCCGACCAGGCAGATGCCCAGTTGAGTGGAACGCTTGACCCAGGCTATGGCAATCTTTGCCTGAACTGGTTTTTTCTCGCTCAGCGAGGTAAAAATATCCAATAGAAGCTCATCTTCGGGCTTAAAGGCCTTGGTGCTGACGAATTGCAGGCCGCTCTCCGAGATATCCAGACAAGGATATTCCTCTTCGGTGGGTTTGCTTAATAGGCCCAGGAAATAACGTTCGCGCAGGCGGCTTTTTAACCCCTTAACCCAGTATCGCTTGTGACGTCGTTTCTCGTTTACCATCGGAATGATTTCCCCTCCCCCCTTGGAGATATTACTGACTGATAAAGGATTGTCAATAAAATCGGGGATTTGCCGGAGTTATTTAGGATATGACTATTTGTCCGTGACTATGCCGTCCGGAAGTTCGTTCTTATCGTCCGGACTATATGGAAAATCAGCTTTAAAGTCCTGAGTCATTGATTTAATAACTTCAGCTACCGATGAACCGGCAGCGTTATTTTTTATACCCACTATAATCCGGTCACGGATATTGGCCCAATATTCCGGCTTGGCCTTGGCGTTAACGGCGCTATCGGCCAGGATAACCACCCGCCGCTCGAATACGGCCAGCATTACCAGGATACCGTTCCTCAGACGCGTATTATGCAATCCCTGATGTGAGAACTCATATAAAGCCCGGCGCTGTGCTTCCGACTCCATTTTAATGGTCGGAATGAACAGGCGCTTAAGTATCGGTATATCACCAACGACAAAGAAACCAATGGTAAACCCAACGAACTGAGAGACTATTAACCAAATGCCATCAAGCGGCGTGAAGTAGTAGGAAACAATATAAGCAATAAACAGGAACAAAATACCCCAGGCAAAACGAGAGGTATTATAATCATCACAAGTAGTCACCTCGGCCACCACAAATTCGCAGGAAGTAACATTTTCCGCCTCTTTAATGGCCTGAATTACCTGCTTTTTTTCCGAATCTATAAATAATTTCATATATAATTACCAACTCCCGGAAGCGCCGCCTCCGCCAAAACTGCCACCCCCTCCGCTGAATCCACCTCCTCCACCGCCAAAACTACCGCCAAAACTTCCACCGCTTGAGGTATCCGATAAAATATCAGAAATTATCCAAGGATCTCTTCTATACAGAAAAGCAATAAATTTCAAAATCACAATTAGCCAAACCACAGCAAGAATAAAACATCCAAAAATATATAAAGCGGATCTGGAAGTTTTAGCCGCTGGAGCATATTCACTTTTAATAGATTCAAATATCGTCTCTATAGCTTCATCTATGCCCTGATAATAATTACCTTCCCTAAACCTGGGTTTAACTACATTATCAATGATTAAGGCGCATTCTAAATCGGTAAGCACACCTTCCAGCCCATATCCAACTTCTATACGGATCTGGCGGTCATCCTTGGCAATGATGAATATCACGCCATTATCCTTACCCTTTTGTCCGGCCTTCCATTTCTCGGCTACCTTAATGCCAAAACGTTCTATAGGCTCTCCTTCTAATGACTTAACAATAAGAACGACGACTTGATTACTGGTCTGTTGCTCATGGGTACGCAACATGCTATCAAGAGATTGGGTTTGCGAAGGCGAAAGCAGCCCGGCGTAATCGCTGACATAGCCCTTGGCCGACGGTACGTCAAGCCCGTAAAGGGAAAGACTGCCCAGCAGGAGAAATATGCAAATGGCTAAAAGCCGTTTCATTTCTTAAAGATGTCTTTAGGCGCCTTTTCGGCTCCGGCTTCGGCCGTAAAGTTAGGCCGGGTCTGGTATCCAAAAAGATTACCCGGGAATGTCCTGACTTTCTTATTATAGGTATTGACTGAATCGATAAAGCGCATCCGTTCGACAGCAATGCGGTTCTCGGTGCCTTCCAATTGCGCCTGGAGCGCCAGGAAGTTCTGATTGGCTTTGATATCCGGATATTTCTCAACGACCACCATCAGCCGGGAAAGCGCGCCGGATAATTCGCCCTGAAGTTTCTGGAATTGTTCTAGTTTGGACGGGTCTTTTAATACTGAATCATCTATCTTAAAACTGGTAATCTTACTGCGAGCCTCAGTCACGCCGACAAGAACCTCTTTTTCATGGGCCGCGTAGGCTTGGACCGTATCGACCAGGTTAGGTATCAAGTCTGACCGGCGCTGGTATTGGTTTAAAACCTGAGACCAGGCAGCGTTGCAGTTCTCGTCAGAGGAAATAATGCCATTGTATATTGAAATATAAGCAACGACCCCAATGATAATAAAGACAACAGCCAAGCCCGCAAGAGAAATAAGCACAAGTTTAGATGTTCCGCTCATAATAAGTTCCTTTCTTTTAAGTTTAGTTAAACAGGTTTTACTATCAACCCCTTCTCGGTCCGTTCGATATAGCCGCAGGTTATTTTGGGGTCGTGTTCCCAGAAGCATAACCAGCGCTCTTTTATGGCCTGCTCCAGGAGTATCCGCTTATGGTTAAGTGTTTCTTCGGGAAAAAGGTCATAGCCCATAATATAAGGCAGGTCCATATGCGCCACAGTCGGAATTAAATCGCTCCAGTAGACAGCCTTCTGGCCCTGTGATTCAATAAGGACTATCTGGTGCCCGCGGGTATGGCCTCCAGTGACATAAACCATTACTCCCGGCATTACCTCGCCGGAGCCGTCTTTTAAATCCAGCCGTTTGGCATCCATAAGCGGGCGGATGTTTTCCTGCATATAGCTGGCCCGGGTGCGCTCGTTGGGATTAGTGGCCTTTTCCCATTCAGCCTTCTGGATGACGTATCTGGCGTTGGGAAAAGTAGGCTCATAGGCGTTATCACCCACCTTCTTGGTGTTATTACCGGCGTGGTCAAAATGCAGATGGGTATTGATGACGAAATCTATGTCTTCCGGCTTGACCTTATGCTCGGCCAGGCTGTCAATCAAGTTCGGCGGATGCTGGATGCGGAATATCTCGTGGTAGCGCGGCGAGTACTTGGTGCCGATGCCGGTATTGACCAGGATATTCTTTCCGGCAGCCTTGATGAGCAGGCAGAACAGACCCATCTGGATGCGGTTGTCCTGGTCCGGCGGCATGCGCTTTTCCCAGAGCACCTTAGGCACGACGCCGAACATGGCGCCGCCATCGAGCTTGAAGAATCCGTCCGAGACGGGATATAGTTCGAAGTTACCTAATTGCATATTGTAAATGGGGTGAGTGACGGGGCTCGAACCCGCAACCTTCAGAGCCACAGTCTGAAGCTCTAACCAATTGAGCTACACCCACCATTTCCTTAATGCCTAATTTCCAATGACCAATTACTAAACTAAGTGGAACCTGTCAAGAAGTTTATCACCACCAACACGTAAAACAAACTATTTCCGTTGACAAAACGCCTGTAATTCATACTCTTTTAGTCATGATTCACTGCGCCCGTAGCTCAACTGGATAGAGTGGCTGGCTTCGAACCAGTAGGTTGCAGGTTCAAGTCCTGCCGGGCGTATTTATAATTAACCGCAGATTTAGCGGATTAGGCAGATGAAACGAATCCCTCAAATAATCTCAATAGTCGGCCGTTCCGGAGTCGGCAAGACCACCCTGCTGGAAAAGGTTATCCGCCAGCTGACCCGGCGCGGATACCGGATTGCCACCATCAAGCATTATAACCACGGCTTCGAGATAGACCATCCGGGCAAAGATTCTTACCGACATTCGGCGGCCGGCAGCAATACGGCAGTGGTACTGGGACCGGACAAGATGGCCATTGTCAGGAAACTGGACAAACCGCTGTCGTTCAAGGCGGCATTGGAACTGGCCTTCCCGCCCCGGAGCCGCCAATCCATCGACCTGATAATAACCGAGGGATTCAAGCGGGAAAAAATGCCTAAGCTGGAGGTCGTCCGCAAGGCAATATCCAGACGTCCGGTCAGTTCTCCGTCCCGGGGACTGGTCGCCTTGATAACCGATGTCGTGATGGCATCAAACCAAGTGCCTGTGTTCGGATTAGACGATATCAAGAAAATCACTGATTTTATAGAAAAGAGGTTCTTATGACAGCCGATGAGAAACAACCGGTCATTGTCCAGGTCAAGGTAAACGGGCAAACTATCCCGATGAAAGGCTTTATCCAGGAAATGATAGGTTATAGCGTTTTGGGGATGCTCAAGTCGTTGAAGGATGTCCCGGCCAACCCTGAGGAAGTAGACATAAAGATAAAAACGCCGACATCAAGATAAATTATATTTCCCTGTAACCTTTTAACCGCCCCGCACCAATATAGAGATAAGAAAGCTGACTGATGATAACCGCTGAGTTTAAATTAAACGGGTCCACATACATTGACAGATGGTTGGCCGCCTTGGCTCAGGTTGATTATACCGCTGACGAATCCTTAAGCTGGGCGGATAACAGCGATATCACGGCCATTATGAGCGGGAACAGAAATGCCTTTGGCGGGCTGGTAAAACGATACCAGGATAAAATAACGGCCAAGATGTGGCGGTTCACCCGGGACAAACAACAGCTGGAGATATTGGTTCAGGAGGTTTTTGTCGAAGCCTATAAATCTTTAGGCAGTTTCAGGCAAGGGTCGCCCTTCCTGCCCTGGCTGATAAAGATTGCCGTCAGGACCGGATACCGGCACTGGAATAAAACGGCCCGGACATCGAAAGAGGTGTCTTTAGACCGGGTCGGCGAGATTATGTCTAATGATGTCGTCAAAGAACCCAGCCAGGCCGGCGAGTTATTGCATAGCCTGCTGTCCGGGCTGCCGCCCAAGGATAGGCTGGTCCTGACGCTTATATACTTTGAAGGATGTTCGATGGCGGAAGCCGCCGAACTGACCGGCTGGAGCCTGATAATGACCAAGGTCAGGTCGCACCGGGCCCGCAATAAGCTTAAGGAACTTGTCGAGAAAACATCAGCGAGAGGATGAATATTATGAAAGAGTTAAAGGTCATTGAGAATCTGGCGGCGCTGGCCCGCAAGGAACCGATTCCGGCCGTTGATGTAACACATCAGGTAATGCAGAAGCTTATCTTCCGCAGTGAACCGGCCGTAAGTTTCTGGTGGCTGGCCGCGGCCGGATTGGCTACAGTCAGTACTTTCATTATATTCGTGCAGGTATATCTTGTTTCCCAGGACCCGTTAGTCGAGTTCCTGGAATCGATAAGGAGCGTGCTATTATGAGTAATCAAGAATCTGAGCTGAACGAAAACTTAGCCACCCCCCTGCCGCGGCCCAAACGGTGGCGCTGGATTTTCCTGTGCCTGTGTTTCTTCATCTGCGGATTATTCCTGGGTCCGATATTGGCCAAGGAAATTATCGGCCATCGCGGACACCCAGATTTGGAGGAACGGACCAAGCGGGTGGTTGAGCATATGCGCAGCGAGCTGAACTTGACCGATGAACAAACACAGAAGGTATACACCATATCCAAAGAACGGTTTTCGGAGTTGGAAGGCACTATGCGCAAGAACTTTGACCGGATGAACTCCGAGATACGGAGCGTTCTGACCGCAGAGCAAATCGTCAAGTACGACGAGTGGATGAAAAATAAACTTGAAAGGTTCCCCGGTCCTCCGAAATAATATAAACGGCATAAAGGTAACCAACTATGAATGAGTCAAAAAAGAAAGCCTTAACTATGAAACTCAAAACCTGGTTTACTATTGGGATATTCTTATTAGCTTTTGTTATGCTTTTTAACGGTTGCCAGGGAGGCAAGAAGGACGACAGCGGCAGTAGCGCGGTCACGGCGCCTTCGAACCTTTCTTATACCAAGGTAACCAACACCGCCACATCAACGACCACAAATATTATTTTCGCCTGGACCGACAACTCTGCCGACGAGACAGAATTCGTTTTATACGTAAGGCCATTCGGGACGACCGATTGGGAGGTGGCTTCAAACGGAATCCCGGCGGATGTGACATCCTACTCGCTGTCCACCAGCGCCTTGAACGAATACAATTATCAGTTTTGCCTGATTGCGTATAACGGGAGCGAAAACATATTATCCGAGCCGTCAAATATTTTGGCTGTTAATTTACCGTAGTATATAACCATGCGTAAAAATATTGACTTAATTTTTATAGTTGATAGTATTTGAATGGACTTACTAGTCCGTCTATTTAATTTATTTTAGCGGACCGGTTGGACGAGGCACGTATGACCAGAAAAATATGGGGGATTTTGGCGGCCGGGGCGATACTGGCGGCCGGTTGCGGCACGGTCCGCAACGCGCACCGGGTGCAGGACCCAAAGAATATTCCGCCCGGCGAACGAACCGTGACGGCGGCTGAAATCGGACTGACCAAAGATACCGTCCTACCCCTGGATAAGGCCGTGGAAATCGCCCTGAAATACCACCCCGCTATCCAGCAGTCCCGGCGGAGGCTCGAATCCGCCCAATCCCGGTTCGATTCGGCCAAAGGCAGCTACCTGCCCCAGCTGGACACATCCTTAAGCGCAAACGCCGGCACCGGCAACAGAACAGCCGGCAGCGAGGTCAACAGCACCGACCAGTCGCATTCGGCCAGCCTGTCCCTGTCCCAATTGATATACGACTTCGGCAAGACCCCTGCTTCAGTCCGCCAGGCCTACGAGAACTGGGTCGCCGCAGAAATGAGCGACAAATCCACGGCCAACAACCTGGTCTATGAGGTCAAAGGAGCGTATTACGACCTGATTAAGCAACAGTCACTGTTCAAGGTCGCCGAGGAAACGGTCAAACAGTTCGAGAAACGGCTGGAACAGGTCAAGAGCTTTGCCGAGGTCGGGCGGAGAACCCGCTATGACGTTACCAAGACCGAGGTTGACCTGGCCGAGGCGCGGTTAACTTATATCAAAGCGATAAACTCGTTAAAAACCAGCCGGGCCACGCTAAATAACGCCCTCGGCCTGGCCGAAGACCCGGGGTATTCGGTTCAGACTCCCCCGCCGCCTGAGATGTCTGCTTACACTATGGATGAGTTCTGGCAGATGGTCAAACTCAACAACCCGGAGATGCAATCCCAATCGGCGACTGAAAAAGCGGCCTCGGCCGGCGTGGACAAAGCTATCGCCGATTTATATCCGTCATTATCTCTCAATTCCAGTTATAGCTGGAGCGGCGGCGTATTCCCGATGCCCTGGAACTGGTCGGTCGGCGCGGCCATGCGCTTTAACATATTCCAGGGATTTCAAAAAGTCAACGCCATTAACGAAGCCGTAGACAGCTTGCGGCAGATGCGTTCGGCCAAAGCGGAACTGGAACAAAGACTGTTCCTGGACCTTAACCGGGCCTACGCCCAGCTGGAAGATTCCCGGCAAAGACTGGCCATCACCGAACTGTCCGTCAAGATTGCCGAGGAAAATCTGATGATCGTGGAAGGCAGATACCAGGTCGGCAAGGCTTCGTCTGTGGAACTGACCGACGCTCAGGTGTCGCTGGCCAGCGCCCGCTCGAACAGAGTTCAGGCTGATTTTGATTATCAACTTGCCATCGCGCAGATTAAAAAGAATACAGGAGGAAAATAAATCATGAAAAAGGTCATCATCTCACTCATCGTCATTATGGCTGTCGGGGCCGGCGTATGGTTCTTCTTCCTACGCAACGGAAACAACACGGTAATCGGATACAAAAGCGCCAAGGTTGATAAAGGCACGGTTATCAAAACGGTCAGCTCCAGCGGCGTGGTCCAGCCGATGCAACAGGTTCAGGTCGGCACGCAGGTCAACGGCCCGATAAAGAAGTTGTATGTTGATTTCAACGCCCGGGTCAAGGAAGGCGATTTGATTGCCCAGATTGACCCGGCCACTTACGAAGCACGGGTCACCCAGGATAAAGCCAGCCTGACCAGCAGTGTTGCCAACGTAAAGAAAGTTGAGGCCGGCCTGAAGCAAGCCCAAAAGGAACTGGAACGTTCCAGGGAATTAGCCAAGCGGGAACTCATCTCTCAATCCGACCTGGATACGGCTGTGGCTTCTTACGATTCGCTGGCGGCCCAGCTTGAGGTTGCCCACGCGGGCGTGGAACAGTCACAGGCTACGTTAAACAACTCGCAGATAAACCTGGCCTACACGACCATAAAATCGCCTATTGACGGCATTGTCATTTCAAGAAACGTCGACGAAGGCCAAACCGTCGTGGCAAGTTTCTCGGCGGCCACCCTGTTCATCATTGCCAACAACCTGACCAAGGTCCAGATACAGGCCAGCGTGGCCGAATCCGATATCGGCAAGATTTCGCTGAAACAGCTGGTCAGGTTCACGGTTGACGCCTATCAGGACAACAAATTCACCGGACGGGTGGCGCAAATCCGGCTTTCGCCCACCACGGTTTCAAACGTGGTAACCTACACGGTCATCATCTATGCGGACAATCCCGAAGAAAAGCTGTTGCCCGGCATGACCGCCAACCTGTCGTTCGAAGTGGAAAAGCATGACGATGTTCTACGGGTGCCGAATGCCGCCCTGCGCTTTGTGCCTCCGGACGATGTAACGTCAAAAATAACGGCTCCCGAAGATACCGGAGCAATTACTGGCACGGATTCCACGGCCTTGTCCGGCACGCCCCAAATCCAAGCCGACGGCTCGGTCATCACGCCAGGAGCCCGAAGCGGCCGGCGACAACAAGACCGGGGCGGAATGGGCAGGAATAAATCAGCTGCCAAAGAGGTCCAGACCAAGAAACAAATATGGGTCTTGGAAAACGGCAATTTGAAGCCTGTCAGCGTTATCATCGGCATTACCGACGGCTCTTTTACCGAAGTTTTAAAAGGCGATATCACCGAAGAACAGGAAGTGGCTACCGGCACTATTAAAAAAGGCGAAGAAACGATGGTAAATCCTTTTATGCCCCAGTTTCCCGGCAGAGGCGCCGCCAGGCCGCGCTAAGGATATTTGTCATGAAACCCTTTATTTCGCTTGAGAACATAACCAAGACATACCAGATGGGCGAGGTCGATATCCCGGCCCTGCGAGGAGTGTCTCTTGATATTAACGAAGGCGATTTCATAGCCATTATGGGCGCCTCAGGTTCGGGCAAAACCACCCTGATGAATATCATCGGCTGCCTGGACCATCCGACCAGCGGCAAATATTATATGGAAGGCGTGGACATATCGACCCTCAGCCGTGATGAACAGGCCACCATACGCAATAAGAAAATCGGGTTCGTATTCCAAAACTTCAACCTGCTTTCACGCACCTCGGCCCTGGAAAACGTCGAATTACCCCTGTTCTACGGCAACCCATTAACCACCAAAGAAAGACATAAACGAGCCACGGAAATACTGGAACAAATGGGCTTAGGCGACCGGACCAGGCATTATTCCAGCCAGCTGTCGGGCGGCCAGCAACAGCGCGTGGCCATTGCCCGGGCGCTGGTCAACCAGCCCAAGTTCCTGCTGGCCGACGAACCGACCGGCAACCTGGATTCCAAATCAAGCGTGGAAATAATGGAGATAGTCCGCAAACTGAACAACCAGGGGCTGACCATTGTAATGATTACCCACGAACCGGATATCGCCCAATTTGCCAGGAAGAAATTACAGATGAAAGACGGGTTGTTAGTATGAACTTGTTAGTTTCCCAGCGTATCGCCCTAAGAGCCCTGCTGCGCAACAAAGGCCGGTCCACCCTGACCATCATCGGCATCATCATCGGGATAGCCGCGGTCATTTCGGTCATCGCGGTCGGCCAGGGCGCCACCACCATGATCAAAGACCAGATAAAAAGCATGGGCAACAATGTCCTGATGATTTTCCCGGGCAGCGCCCAGACCGGCGGCGTGCACTTCGGCGGCGGCACAAAATCCACCCTGACCATCAAGGACTGCGACGCCATCGCCAGGGAATGCACCACGGTACTGGCCGTTTCACCGATGATTCGGGCCGGCGGGCAGGTTATTTACAAGGATAAAAACTGGCGCACCAGCCTCCAGGGCGTCGGCATTGATTACCTGATTGTCAGAAGCCAAACCATGGCGCTGGGCGACTTTTTTACCGAATCGGATGTCAATAACGCGGCCAAGAACTGCATCATCGGCAGTACTGTGGTGGATAACCTCTTTTCCGAGGAAGCCCGGGAAGACGTCATCGGCAAGTTGATACGCATCCGGAGCGTTCCCTTCAAGGTGGTGGGCATACTGGAGCGCAAAGGCGCGGCCGCCTTCGGCCAGGACCAGGACGACGTAATCCTGGCGCCCTGGTCCACGGTCAACCGCTACTTCGAGCATTCGTCGTTCAATACCGTTGATACTATACTGGTCAGCTCCAAATCCACGGAGATGATATCGCAGACCAAGGCGGAAATCACGGCGCTTCTGCGCCAGCGGCATGATATCATGGATAAAGCCGATGACGATTTTAACATCCGCGACATGACCGAACTGACCGATATGATTACTTCCACCTCAAAACTGATGACCATGCTGCTGGCCATGATTGCGTCCATATCGTTAATCGTGGGCGGCATCGGCATAATGAACATCATGCTCGTCTCGGTAACAGAGCGGACCAGGGAAATCGGCGTGCGCATGGCCATCGGCGCCAAAAGCAAGGACATACTGCTCCAGTTCCTGGTCGAATCATCCATACTGGCGTCAATCGGAGGCATTCTGGGCATTACGCTCGGAGCCGTTACCGCGGAAATACTGTCCCGGTCATTCAAATGGCCCATATCGGTCTCGATAAGTTCCGTTGTTCTGGCATTGGTCTTTTCCGCCGGAGTGGGAATATTCTTCGGTTTTTATCCGGCCTGGAAAGCATCGCGTCTCGACCCCATAGAAGCGCTCCGCTACGAATAATCCAACGTAGGAAAATCGAAAAAATAAACCTTGACAAATTCTGCTGGATTGATATTTTACTATCCAGTTATGAGAACATTACGTAAACATGCTACTTATAATCCCACATTAGTTACTACCTCCCCCATAAAACATAACAATTACATCCCGCTTTATCGTGGCGGTCAATAGGTATTTCTTTCTGTAATGCAAAGGAAATGGGTGCTCCTATGAAAGAACAAATATCTCAGTGCGTACATCCCCAGGCATTGCAGGCAGATATTCCTGAAATTAGCCGGCTGATTTTCAAGGAAGTAGATCATATTTTAAAGAAAGTTGCCCCGACAGGCCTACCCGTGCTTATTCAGGGCGAGACCGGCACCGGCAAGGAACTGATGTCCTGGGCTATTCACTACCACAGCCAGCGACGGGATAAACCCTACCTGGCTTTCAACAGCGGAGCCGTACCGGAAACGCTTATTGAAAGCGAGTTATTCGGACATACCAAGGGCGCCTTTACCAGCGCCAGTGAAACTAAAAAGGGTTATATAGAACTGGCTTCCGAAGGCACCCTGTTTATCGACGAAATCGGCAATATGCCGCTGTCCATGCAGCAGAAACTCTTGCGCATACTGGAAGACAAGCAACTATGGCCGGTCGGGAGCGAAAAAACCGTAACCGTAAATACCCGGTTCATTTTCGCCAGTAACCAAAATATTGAAGAATTAGTCAGCCGGAAGCTATTCCGGGAAGACCTGTTCTATCGGATTAACATAATTACCATCAGTCTGCCGGCATTACGCGAGAGGCACGATGACATTTCCTTGTTCGCCAGATACTTCTTGAAACGGCATTTTAAAGAAAATGCCGTTCCGAAAATATCACCTAAAGCGATGGATATCTTATCAAAACATTGCTGGCCCGGTAATATCCGTGAATTGGAGAATGAAATCAAGAGAATCTACGTATTCTACCCTGATACCAAAATCATTACGGAGTCCATGCTGTCGGAATCTATCCGAAACTGCCGTTCGCTCAGTCCGTTACCTTGTACGCCGCGGCTAAGCCTGAGAAAGACGATGGAAAATACCGAGAAGATGATCATTCTCGATGCGCTCAAGAAGAACCATAACAACATCAGCCGGACGGCACAAAGCCTGAAACTAAACCGGTGTGTCCTCTACGACAAAGTCCGCCGCTTGAAGATAAAGTGCGAATAAAGTGTATGGAAACACGACAGATGTGTATGTTTTAACATAATTTGGTTTGACTGCCCTGCCCAGACCACAATTCCCGCCCGGCCTCAAACCTGCTTATATATTCGCTTTTCCCGCTTCGGCACATCCGGCTTATTATCTTATGATGGTGGCACACTTTTTGCATAGTATAGTCCTTACTGGTTAATAAATAACCAAAGGAGGCGGTTATGGACATCACCATTGATACCCAGCAGGTAGCTAAAGGAATCTACCTGCTTAAAGTCAGAGGGGCAGTAGACACGTATTCCTTTGACCGGTTGAAGCGAGCCATAACCGATTGCTTTGACAATAACATCTACAGATTAGCCGTTGACATCAGCGAGGTGGACATCCTGACAAGTGCGGCGGTGGGCGTTCTCATTGGAGCGAGCAGTATCGCCCAGGAGAATAAAGGCGATATTATTCTGGTCCGCCCATCGCCCGACGCCCGGAAATTGATAGATTTAGTCGGGCTGAATAAATTGTGCGGAATCAGCGCTAACACCAATGACGCGCTTAAATTATTAGAGTGCCGGCCGGCGTAACAGAACTTTGGGATGCGGATTATACCTGCATTCGCAGGACAAAAACGTATTTCCGCCGCATCCGTTACCCGGCTGGCCTACCCCTAATGTTCTGGATTAATCACCGGCTACAGAAGAGAGGGCTGGATGGTCATAGCTCATAATTTCTGCCAGAGCATTTTAGACAACATCGCCCACGGCGTCTATGCCATAGATAATAACGTCAAAGTCCGCTATTGGAACCGGTCAATGGAAAAGATTACCGGCATAAAATCACCGGAGATGACCGGGCAACACTGTGAGAACCGGAAATTCTTCTATTATGACCGGAGCGGCGACCATCCCTGCAACCGCAAGCAATGTATTTTATTAAATGCCATAAAATACGGCTGCGCCGATGAAAAGGATTTTTATATCCACCACAAAGACGGCTTCCAGATTCCCGTTTCCCTGCGGGCGGCGCCCCTTAAAAACTCACACAACCAAATCATCGGGGCGGCCGGAATGTCCTGCGTTAATCTATACAAGATGGCCGGCATCAGATATTCCACCGAGCAGGAACTGATGGCTTATATTGACCCGCTCACCGGTATAGGCAACCGGCGTTATCTGGAAATGAACGTCCAGCGCAGATTGGATGAATGCTCCCGCTATTCCTGGAAATTCGGCATGATGTTCATAGACCTGGACCATTTCAAGAAAATCAACGATTCCTACGGCCATAACATCGGCGATGAGGTGCTCAGGATTATGGCCGGCGTGCTCCGGCGTAATTTGAGGCCCTATGATGCGGTCGGCCGCTGGGGCGGCGACGAATTTATCGCCACCGTTGTGGGAGTTAACCAAAATTCGCTTCAGACCCTGGCAAACCGCCTGCTTCATAACATCGAACAAAATAAATTCTTTGTCCGCCTACGCAACATCAAATCCCCCATCTCTATCGGCGTAACAATGGGCAAAACCACCGATACGGTGGATGGATTGATAAAAAGAACGGATGGCTTAATGTATCAGAGCAAAAAATCAGGACGTAATTGCGTGTCAATGGATTGAGCAGGTTTCGCGGTAAAAAGCTATCCGACCGGATATCCGGCGGCTAACCCCTAATGTAGCATCGGAGATAAGAGGCAGGTAACGCCATACCGCCCCCGAAAACATTCGGTGTCGGTCTGACTAACTGCTTCTAAAAAGGAGGCCTATATGGCAAAGATGGCGAGGGAAATGAACCGAAACAACTCGGCGCGGACGTCGAACAACCAGGAGCTGGCCGAACAAATCAAGAAGTGCGCTTATGAACTCTACTGTAAAAGAGGCCAGACGCACGGCAACGATTTGTCCGACTGGCTTAATGCCGAACGTGAAATCAAGCACAAAAACGGCTATAAACTATAGACGGCTGTTCATCGGTTGTTAGCAACAGACCAGCGTTATACTTGGGCTGTTAACCCCTACCCGCAGGGCGACAACCCAGGTATAATCGGCAGTATTCTGGGCATTACGCTCGGAGCCGTTACCGCGGAAATACTGTCCCGGTCATTCAAATGGCCCATATCGGTCTCGATAAGCTCCGTTGTCTTGGCGCTGGTATTTTCCGCCGGAGTGGGCATATTCTTCGGGTTCTATCCGGCCTGGAAGGCATCGCGCCTCGACCCCATCGAAGCCCTCAGGTACGAATAACCCCGCCGGGACTCTTTAGCCACTGAGACACAGAGGACAGAGCTACTGCCTCCCGTGGGACAGAGAATTCTCCGTGCCTCCGTGCCCCCGCCTGCCAATTGGCGGGCAGGTCTGTGACGAGTTATTGTTTACCCGACAATCACGCTGATGGCGTTGGTCCAGGAGCCTTCCTGCCTGGGCCTACGGTTGTTAAGCCACCGGAAGAACCCCCACAAACGCTTACCCTCGTTCTTGGCGCCGGCCTTGATGACGAACTTGGCCTTGGTGGAACTGTCGCCCTTGGGGCAGTCCTCCGGGTCCGAAGGCGGCACATCGCCGGTCTCCAGCAGGATATAGCGGAATTCCACCACGTTGGCATCCGGATGCATGCTGGGCATGGTCCGGTCCTCGGTCACCTTGCAACGCACCTCGATATCACCGCCGCCCAAGCCCGAGAGCTTGACGTACGGCACGTCCGTAATCGGCGCGCCGGGCGAAGGCGCGATATCGCGCACCCGGCCGCCCAGAATCAGCTTCTGCTCAGCCGGAATGGCGCTGTTGTTGGCAATCCACTCATCGTGGAACTCGCGCAACTCCTTTTCATAGATGGTGCGTTTGTCGCGGTGAGCGGCCACATCAGCCCTGGTCCGGGTATTCCGGTCCTGAACCTTCAGGTAGAGCGGCTCATACTCAGCCCGGCGGGCTGAAAGCGCCGTCACCCGGCCAGCCGGCAGTCCCCAAGCCGCCTGATTGGCAACCACGCCGTTGACATAGATACCCTGTTTATTAAAGAAGCTGTCATCATTTATATGACCTCTACCAAATGGACTTGTTGTCTTCATAAAAATATCCTCTCTTTCCTTATTATCGCTGCAAAGTTGGCAGCGAATAGTTGATTTCAAGACAAATACCACGGTATTCACGCCGTGAACCACGGTATTCAAGCCGAAAACCACGGTTCTCAAGCCGAAAACCACGGTTCTCAAGCCGAAAACCACGGTATTCGAGCCGAAAACCACGGTTCTCAAGCCGAAAACCACGGTATTCAAGCTGGAAACCACGGTATTCGGCCCGAAAACTAAGGAACGTAACCGGTGTTTCTCTTGTAACAGGCTGTAAAACCAAGATTTCGCGCTAACATAAAACCATCCTTTTAGAGCCAGTTTCAGCCCCAGCCGGAGGCTGGTCAGCCTCAGGCTGAAGCGGGAAACCCGCCATTTCCCTACATACTACCTACTACATACTACATTCTCCCCCCCCTATTTATATTAAACGTAAAATCTCGGAAAAAGTTCATTTATTTTTGAGATTTTGGTAAGATTTTTTAGGAATGCTGCCCGGCGTAATGGCGATGGAGTCCCGCTCTTAAAGCGGGAGGGAAGTGTCCCCTACTCCAATAAAAATTAGTGTGGGCTAAGATCCCCAACTCTGTTTGACAATATTTGCTAATTCTTTAAATATACTTATATTTGCTTCTATTATTTTTTTGTCAACATGTATTTTTAAATGGTCGATTTTCTTTGAGTGTGAAATATTAGATTTATCCAAAATAGAGGCAGCTTTTTCTATCAGATTCTTGCCCGTCCATAATCCCAGTATCGATTTGTTTTCTGCTCTCTTGTGAAACCAGAAGTAATTATTGTTATTTACTGTTATTGCTATATAATTTTTTACATACCTTAATGAGGCATCCTGGTAAATTGGTTTTAACGTCTCAAGAAAAGTTTTAGCTGTCTCAAGCGTCCATGAAGCTTTTGTTTGCCAGTAATCTTCATCATGTGCTTCTTGAGAAACCTCTATATCTTCAGGTTCTTCATATGTGTCAAGCACTTTTGTAAAGTGTAATATTTTTTGTTCACCGCTTATTATCATATTTGCTTGTATAGCAATAACAGGTATTGAATGGCTCAATAGCTGGATTACATTAAAGAACCTTCTGGTTATTGATTCGGCAACAAGTACGGCAAAGTGTTGTCGTTGAGGCCATTTTCTTTTCTCATTATCCCAATATTCTAAAGTCCTAATTATGTGCGTTTCGTCCGTTTCGCCCAACATAACCTCAACCTCATACATTGAATCATCCTCTGGATTTTTTAACAAAATATCAAGCCGCCCGCCACTGGTTTGCCTGCGTTCTTTTGAAATAACCTCAAGGTCACCTAAATCAAGGCAACTAGGATTTTCAACTATTTGGTCTTGGAGCCAGTATTCATCGAATCCGGAGGCTCTAATGCTCTGTGTTTTTGATACTGGTATTTTTTCTGCCATATATTTCTCCTTTTTTATTCTGGTGACACACTCCACCGCAATATTAATTTATTTTACCACGTCAGAACGATCAAAACAAGGTTTCATTTAAGCTTTTAAAATATCTTTTAATTTTTTAGATAGGTTTGCGTCCAACATGCCGTAAAACCCGGTTATATCAAAGAATAATTCCCTGGTCTTGCCACCTAATAGTTTTATTTGGATTCGGTCATATCGCTTATCGCCTGCATATATAAGGTCTTGGCCTCCTCTCTTCCAATCGATACCTTTCTTTGGAAAGAGATTCGCAATATACTCGTGTTCCAAGAAAATGCCATCCCGTTCATTAGATACGCCCTTTATTATTATTGCATCATCAATACTTGCGCCTTTACCGCCCTCATACTTATAAATGCCATGTTCTAAGTTATATCTGCATTTCATTTGTTGCTTATGTGCGGCCCCTGACTCCTTTGATAGCTTTTCGAGCCTGTTATTATTTTTCCCTGGCTTCATATATTGCTTCCTTCCCCCGCGCCACTACAACTTTCTTTCGCCAAGTTTCTGTGCTCAGAATAGCATGGATTGGGAAGATGTCAATTTATTTGGGCACACCGGAAATAACCATCATTTCTCATTAATCCCACTCCACTTCGTTTCGGGGATAAGTGCCAGTAACAACGTAATCCGATAGAATCGGCTTACAGCTAACTGGCACTAAAATTCTTGACCTGCTAATGTAATCTGTGTACGCTGTCAGGCTATGAATACTAATAAATCTGTGGAATCTGTGGCTAAAGTTAGAGTTCGTTTCGCGCCCAGCCCGACTGGTTACCTGCATATCGGCGGCGCCCGGACGGCCCTGTATAATTACCTGTTCGCCCGGCACCACAACGGCACCCTGGTTCTCAGAATAGAGGACACCGACCAGGTGCGCTCGACCGATGAATCCATGAAGGCCATCATTGACTCCCTTAAATGGCTGGGCATAGACTGGGACGAGGGCCCCTTCTTCCAGAGCGACCGCAAGGATATCTACAGGCAATACGCCCAAAAACTGCTGGACGAGGGCAAAGCGGTTTATGAGGAAGACCCGGCCAAGGGCAAGGCCGTCGTGTTCAAGATGCCACCCGGCCCGGCCATACAGATGAATGATTTAATCCACGGTATAATAAAGTTCGAGCGCGAGTTCGTGGGCAATATCGTTTTAATCAAGTCGGACGGGTTCCCGACATACAACTTCGCCTGCGTGGTTGACGACAGCGAGATGAACATCACCCACGTCATCCGCGGCGACGACCACGTTTCAAATACTCCCAAACAGGTGATTCTTTACGAAGCTTTAGGCAAACCGGTGCCTAAGTTCGCCCATATCCCCCTGATTATGGGCGAGGACGGCTCGAGGCTGTCAAAGCGGCACGGGCATACCTCGGTCGGCGAATATATGGATATCGGTTACCTGCCGGAGGCGATGTTTAACTTCCTGTCGCTTTTGGGCTGGTCGGCCGGAGACGATGTCGAATTGATGTCGCGCGACGATGTCATCAAGCGTTTTACCATCGAACGGGTCAAGAACAAGCCGGCTCAGTTTAATTCTAAAAAGCTGATATGGATGAACAGCCATTACATAAAACAACTGCCCAAGGAACGGCTGTTCGAGCTGTCAAAGCCCTACTTTGCCAAGGCCGGATACGACCTGACTAAATTCAAGGAGCCGGAATTAACCAGATTAGTCGACCTTTATCGCGAGCGCATCAAGGTCCTTTCGGAAATCGCCGTCGTGACGGAGTTCTTCTTCAAGGATAAGATAAGCTACCAGCCCGAAGCGGCCGATAAGTTCATCCGCCCGGCCGAGAGCAAGTCAGTGTTGGAGACCGTGTCCGCGGAATTAGCCAAGTTTGACAAACTTGACCACGAGCTTTTGGAGAAATCATTGCGCGGCATCTGCGAGTCCAAGGGCGTCAAGTTCCAGGCCATCGCCCAGCCGATTCGGGTTGCCTTGACCGGCTCGACCATCAGCCCGCCTATTTTCGAGACGATGGAGCTGATAGGACTGGATAAAGTAAGAATCAGGATAAAAGAAGCGCTAAACATAATATAAATTCGAAATCCGAATATCGGAATCCGAAACAATATCAAATGACTGAAAGGCAAAACCCGAAACTATACGACTTGGAAGACCGCACTTATGCGTTTGCCAGAAGCGTAAGGGAATTCATACGAAAACTCCCACGGACTGCGAGTAATATCGAAGACGGCAAACAAGTTATCAGGTCGTCAGGTTCAGTCGGCGCCAATTATATCGAGGCCAACGAGGCATTGAGCAAAAAAGACTTTATTATGCGAATTAAAATCTGCCGCAAGGAATCAAAGGAAACACGCTATTGGCTGAGATTATTGGAGATTGGGAATAATCCGGAATTGGAGAGCGAAAGAACTCATCTGTCAAAGGAATCTACAGAGTTAATGAATATTTTCGGTTCGATTATCAGGAAATCCGAATAGCGTTTCGATAATTTTGATATTTGCGATTTCGATATTGTTTCGTATTTCGAGTTTCGTGCTTCGGAGTTAATTTTATGAGTCTACTTGTAGTCGGTTCGATCGCATACGATAACCTGGAAACGCCTTATGGCAAGCGGCGTAACATCATGGGCGGTTCGGCCGTATACTTCTCATTCAGCGCATCCTTATTCAGCCCGGTCCGCCTGGTCGGCGTGGTCGGCGAGGATTTCAGCTTTGACGAAGAACTGGAATCGATGAAGGCGCGAAAAATAGATATGCGCGGACTGCATACGGCCAAGGGGAAAACATTCACCTGGACCGGCCGCTATGTCGGCGATATGAGCCAGGCCGAGACTCTATCGGTCGAGTTGGGAGTCTTCGGCAAATTCCAGCCGGTCATCCCCAATGTTTATAAGGATTCAAAATACATATTCCTGGCTAACGGCAGCCCAAAAACCCAGAAAAAGGTGCTGGACCAGATTAAACGCCCGGCTTTGGTCGTGGCCGATACGATGAATTTTTGGATTAGCAACGAGAAGAAAAGCCTGATTAAACTTATAGAGAATATCGACGGCCTGATCGTCAACAGCGATGAAGTCAAGCAGTTGACCGGGATGTATCATATCATCACCGGCGCGCGTGAAATACTCAAATGGGGCCCGCGCATGCTGATTATCAAGAAAGGCGAGCACGGCGCTTTGCTGGTGACCAAGGATGATTTCTTCGCCATACCGGGATATCCGGTTGAGGTGGTGCGCGACCCGACCGGCGCCGGGGATTCCTTCGCCGGGGGCATGATGGGCTACCTGGCCAGCACCAGGGATTTATCCGCGAGGAACCTTAAAAAATCACTTCTATACGGAAATGTCGTCGCTTCGTTTACGATTGAGGATTTCGGCGTGGAGCGGCTCAAGCAAATCACCCCTGCCAGAATAGCATACCGCTATAAGCAATTACTGAAGATGATTACGCTGTAAAACGAAACAGCGCTGATTTGACACGGTAATCTTCAGAACTCGAAATTATCTCTTCGAGAACTGGAAGCTTCTGCGAGCGCCGCGGCGTCCGTATTTCTTACGTTCTTTCATGCGCGGGTCGCGTGTGAAAAGGCCGAGCTTGCGGAGCAAGGGCTCGGTTGTTAGGTCGGCAAGTTTGAGCGAGCGGCTGATGCCTAAAGCCACGGCGTCTGCCTGGGCCCTTTTTCCGCCGCCGTTAGTGGTGGCCTTGATGTCGTATTTGCCGATAAGTTTCAAACTCTGGAGCGGCGAAAGCATGGCTATCAGCTGGTCCTGAGTGTTAAAATACTTGGTATATTCCAAATCATTAATGGTTATTTTGCCTGTGCCCTTCTGAAGCACCACCTGGGCGGTTGCGCTTTTGCGCCGTCCGAGAGAACGATAAACCGATGTTTCTGTCATATTTTAATATCCAGAGCTTTTGGCATCTGGGCTTGGTGCGGATGTTCCGCGCCGGGATATATTTTAAGCTTGGTTAATAAGTGCTTGTTCAACCTTGAAGTGGTCAACATCCTTTTGACCGCCAGGAAAAGCACCTTGTCCGGCGTCTTTTCAAGCAAAGTCTTAATCGGGATGTCCCAACGGTTCCCATAAGGTGAAAAGCGGTTATATGTCTTTTTATCCATCTTTTGACCGCTCAGAGCGATTTTAGAAGCGTTTATTACGATTACAAAATCACCGGTATCGATATGCGGGGTGTAAGTCGGCTTTTGCTTGCCTCTGAGAAGGTCGGCAATCTTTACGGCTAACCGGCCCAGGATTTTACCGGAGGCATCAATTACATGCCATTCCCGTTTCAAATCACCGGTCTTTGCCAGATACGTCTTATGTGATGTTATTATTTTTGCCATAATCAAAGCCAGGTAGTCTATGAGAAATAAGATTAATGTCAAGAAAAATAGGGAATTTAGTGAAATTATATTTTCTTATGTTCTATGCCCCTTGATATTAATCTTGATGGGAACCTCCTTGAAAGGCAATATTTTCCGCATTTGCCCGTTAATATAACGCAAAGTGACATCGCTGAATAACTCCGGATGATTGACCACGAAATTTATCTCCGGCGGATTAACCCCGGTTTGCGTGGCGTAATATATCTTGAGGAATTTTCCGACCCTGCCGCCGCTGGGTATTCTGGACCTTATTTTTTCGATGGCCCGGTTAAGCACCGGAGTTGTTACTCTGATGCGGGCTTGAGTATAAAGCTGGCTGCCGACATCAAAGATATTTTCGGTATTGAAACCTTCAAGAGCGGAAATGAATAAAATGGGGGCGAATTTGGCAAACGGCAGTGTTTTGTTGAGATATTCAAAGTAATCATCCGTATTCGACGTCGCCCTGGCAAGATCCCATTTATTGATGATAATTATGACCGGCTTTGCTTTCTCAATAATAAAACTCGTTATTTTCTTGTCGACTTCTGATGTCTTCTGGGTCGCGTCAATCAGGAAAAGAACCACATCGGCGCGGACCACGGCCTCTTCGGTCCGATAACGGCTGTAAAGGTCGACCGCATAAGTGGTCTTGGGCTTTTTCTTCAATCCGGCAGTATCGATAACGGTATATATTTTATCCTTGTATTTGACGCTAACATCAATACTGTCCCTGGTAGTTCCGGGCACATCGCTGACAATAACGCGTTCTTCCTTAGCCAGAGAATTAACCAGGGTCGACTTACCGACATTCCGCTTGCCCACTATCGCGAATTTAATTTCTGTCGGCGCATCAGCCGGCGCTCCGGCGATGTCTTTATCAAGACTGAGCTCCCTGACAATCCCGCCAATGATGTTCCAAAGGTCAGTAACCCCCCTGCTTCTCAGAGCGGAAATAGCAACCGGCCCTTTGAAGCCGAGATTATAAAAATCGGACAAACCAAGGTCGTGCTTCTGGTTGTCAGCTTTATTGGCGATGGTGATTATGGGTTTATTATGCCGCCGCAGGGCTTCAGCTATCTCTTTATCCAGCCCGGTCAATCCGGCGCGGATGTCCACTTCAAACAGGATAATGTGCGACTTAGAAATAGCGTAGGCAATCTGTTGCTGCACCTGGGGCCAAAGCTTGGCATCTTCCGTCTTATTCTTCGGGTCAAGCCCCATGCCACCGGTGTCAATCAACTCTATATTATACCCGCCGTGTTTAATGATTAAGGAAACCCGGTCTCGAGTCGTTCCGGCCACATCGTCGACTATGGCAATGCGCTTTTTAGCCAAGGCATTGAATAGAGTCGACTTGCCTACATTGGGCCGTCCGACTATCGTTATAATGACAGTATTCATATTTGTTAATCCTACGATTAAGTCCGGGAAATGCAAGGATTTAACCTGTATGGGCAAGCAGCGGTTACCGGGTTGATAAGAACCCTTTAAGGAATCTGAGCGGCAGGCGGCCGGGCGACACTCTGTAAAATATCACTGAATTGCTGTTTTTTCACGCCCTCAAAATCCTGGAAACTCACGCCGATATTGTAATTCTTAGTAGAAAATTTATGGTCTACTCGAACAATCTTGCCAACCAAGTCAAAACACCATTCCTTTAAAGGAACTGAAATCTCTATGCTCGCCCCAACCGCCAGAATACGATTGCTGGTCATCAGCAAACCGCCGGAGCTTATATTTACTGTTTCGCTGCCAAACTTTTGCTCATCAATTTTCTTTTTCTCAGTGTGTATGGAATATTGGACCTGTGTAACAATATTGAATCGCGGCTCTCGGCGGCGCTCAATAAGATACAATTTTTTATCACGGAAAAGAGTCAAAATCTCAGCATCAAACTTAGAGCCCTTGCCCTCTTCAAGAATTGCCAGCGCTTGCTCATGCGTCATCGCCTTCTTATAAGGCCTATCCTGCGCCACCAGAGCATCGTAAATATCCGCAATCACCAAAATCCTAGCGGCTTTAGAAATCTTATCAGCCCTTAAACCTAACGGATATCCGCTCCCGTCAAGCTTTTCGTGATGAGTTGAGGCAACATGTGGTATTTCGCGTATCTCCCGGCTGAAGAAAATATTATCCAGAATTTCCTTGGTTTTGGACGCGTGTTTCTTCATCTGTTCAAACTCTTCCGGAGTAAGCTTGCCCGGCTTAAGAAGAACCATATCAGGCACCGATATTTTTCCGACATCGTGCAAAGCCGCGGCATAATCAAGCGTCCTCAGCTCAGTCTCATTGAATCCGAGAGCCCGCCCCATATTCAGGGCATAGCGGGCGACGCGTTCAGAATGACCGGCCGTGGTCGGGTCCTTGGCATCGATGGCCGCCGACATGGTTTTAAGAAAGCTCTTAAAAGTCAACTCCTGCTCATAATAAAGCTGGGCGTTTTCCACCGCAACCGCAGCTTGCGCGGAAAAAGCCAGAGTCAATGACTCATCATACTCGGTAAACACACCATCCTTTTTATTGAGAAGCTGAAGCACTCCAACAACTTCATTCTTATGATTCAAGAGCGGCGCGCAAAGAATAGTCTTGGTGTGATAGCCTGTTTTCTTGTCTATTTCAGGATTAAATCGGGCGTCTGCATAGGCATCCTTGATATTGACAACCTCGGCTTTTTGGGCCACATATCCGGCAATGCCCTTGTCGGCCGGGAAACGGATTTCCGATACCTCGCCAAGCGAGCCAACGCGGCTCCAGAGTTCGTGGGTATCATAATCCAGCAGGAATATTGTTCCCCGGTCGGCCTTAAGGACTTCTATCGCTTTTTGCACAATCAGGTTCAAAAGGCGGTTGACATCTTTTTCCGCCATCATCGCCTTGCTGACATCAAGAATGGCAGTCATGTCCTCGAATTCTTTTAGGTGACCGACGCGCTTTTGTATGAGGAAGATAGATGATGCTGATAAATCCTTAACTGCCCGGTAAGGCCGTTGTTCATTCATATAATCATTTTTACTAAAATCAAACCCCATTGTCAATATATTTTATCCCGACTACGATTTATATTGACGATGAGGATTTTTTTGTATTAATTGCGTAATTATGACGGAAAATGAGTTCGATTATATCAGTTGGATTCAAAAGCAATTAAAACGCTCGCCCGACGTGCTTATCGGCTCCGGAGATGATGCCGCGGTTGTCAAGACCGGGAAAAATAAATACATCGTCGTAACTACCGATACGATTGTCGAGGATATCGATTTCAAGATTGCGCAGGCAACCCCGGAATCAATCGGCTATAAATCGATTGCCGTATCTTTAAGCGATATCGCGGCCATGGGACAAGGCAAACCGCCTTTGTACGCGTTAATTACTGTAGCATTTCCCAAAAGAATTAATACCATCAGTTTCAGGCATCGATTATTCAAAGGAATGCATCAACTATCCAGGAAATACAATGTCAGCATCATCGGAGGCGATATTTCATCAACAAAAGGCCCCCTGGTCATAACATCCACGATATTCGCACATAAATACCTGCCTATTTTAACCCGCGCTGGGGCAAAGGCCGGGGACGTAATAATGGTTACAGGCCAATTAGGCGGCTCTCTGAGCGGAAAGCACCTTTCTTTTTCCCCGCGCATAAACGAAAGTCTTTATCTTAATGGAAGATATAAAATTAATTCAATGATAGATATCAGTGACGGCTTGTGCGCGGATATCGGCCATATTTGCAGCAAAAGTAAAGTCGGCGCCAGATTGCTTGAATCCCTTATCCCGGTCACTCAATCCGCCATAAAAATATCCTGCAAAACAGGCAAATCCCCTATTCAGCAAGCTTTATACGATGGTGAAGATTTTGAACTGCTTTTTACCGCAAAACCGTCAGAAACTTCTTGCATTATTAAGAATGGGAAAGTTAAAGTTTATCCTATCGGATTTATCACCAAAGAACAAGGAATCTGGTTACACAGGACAAATGGATCCCTTAAGTATTTAAAACCAGCAGGTTACAAGCACTTTTAAGATGAAAATAGAAACTATCGGGCATCAGGCCACCATAAACCTGGGCAAGAAACTGGCAAAGGTGCTTAGGCCAAATGATTTCATTGCGCTAATCGGGATATTCGGCGCCGGAAAAACATATCTCACAAAAGGCATTGCGGCCGGACTAGGTATCAATATAGACACAATCGTCAGCCCCAGTTTCTTATTATGCAACACCTACACTGCCAAAAAAGGAATTAAGCTCCTGCATTCTGATGCCCAAAGACTGGTCGATCCGCGGGAAATATTCAAGCTGGGCATGAACGATTTTGAGAATGCAATTACCGTGGTCGAATGGGGCGACCGGATATTACTTCACATTAAGGAATTCGAGCGGCTGATAAAGGTTTATTTCACCGTAACCGGCAACAACAAAAGATTAATTGAGTTATTTTTACGCAATCATAATTAAGATTTAGAAAGGATATCCTATGAAAAAAGAAACCGTTGATTTACTGAAAAGATTAACCAGCGTTAATGGCGTTCCCGGATACGAAGACGAGGTTTCGGAGTTAATCCGCAAGGAACTCCCGGAAACAAACATAAGCTACGATAAACTGGGTAGTATTATCTGCGCTAAAAGAGGCACTTCGGATCGCCCGCGAATTATGCTGCCGGGGCACATGGATGAAGTCGGGTTTATGGTTAAGTCCATCACGGAGCAGGGATTTCTTAAATTTATCCCGCTGGGCGGATGGCATATCCCAAACCTGCCGACCCAAAGAGTAATAATCAAGACCAGCAAAGGTAACATACACGGAATCATTGGATCCAAACCGCCTCATCTTTTGTCCGAAGAAGACCGCAAGAAGATAACCGATAAGAAGGATTTATTTATTGATATTGCCGCCAAAGATAAGAAAGACGCGGAACGTATCGGCGTCCGCCCGGGCGACCCTATTATCCCTGATGCCCCTTTCATAGAAATGGCCAACCCAGAATATCTGATGGCTAAAGCCTGGGATGACCGGGTCGGTTGCGGTATGTTCATCTCGGTTATCAAAGAACTGGCCGGGAAGAAACATCCAAACACCGTCTACGGTGTCGGAACCGTACAAGAAGAGGTCGGCATTCGCGGCGCGCAGACAGCCGTCGATGTGGTCAACCCGGATGTAGCGATTATTTGCGAAGTAGGCCTGGCGCAAGACGTCCCCGGGTCGATGGAAACTAAAGAACATGGCTCTCTGGGAAAAGGACCTCAGATTAATTTATATGACCGGGGAATGATACCTCACCTTAAATTACGGGACTTCGTGCTAAGCGTAGCCAAGAGCGAAAAGATCCCGTATCAGCTTGAAATGCTTGAAGGTGGCGCAACGGACGGCGCCGCCATCCATATACATGCGGAAGGAGTCCCGACCATCTACGTCGGCGTCCCAACCAGATACATCCACAGCCATACCGGGATTATCCATAAGTCCGATTACGATAATTCAATAAAACTGATCCATTCCTTGATAATGAGAATGGATGAAAAAACCGTAAAAAATCTGCAAAATAAATGAACTTTTTCCCGTTTTTTACGTTTAATATATATAGGGGAGGATAAATGAGCCTCTCAGACGAAGAATTGTTCATTAAGTTCAAAAAAAGAAACGATTTAGAGGCATTTGGAACACTGGTTCTGCGCCACCAAAAGCCTCTGATTAATCTTTTTTGCAGGCTAACCGGGGATCAAGGAATTGCGGAAGACCTAGCACAGGAAGGATTCTTAAGCCTGGTGAAAGGATGCAAGCATTATGCGCCAAAAGCAAGGTTTACGACATTATTATACCGGATTGCACAGAATATATGGTTTGATTATCTTAGAATAAAGAAAAAGAATCCTCATGAAATATCCCTTGAAAAACCGGTTAAGGATGAAGATGGGAAACACGTTAAGGATTTTATCAAGGACCATGCTATTTCGCCATACGATAAAATTACCGCGCGGGAGGAGTCGGAATTATTAATGCTGGTTATTAAGGAATTACCGGAGGAACAGCGGTTGACTGTAGAGCTTTTGATATTTCAGCAGTTAACTTATAGCGAAGCCGCCGAAATAATGGACGTGCCGGAGGGCACGGTTCGTTCCCGTATGAACACGGCTATAACAAAGCTAAAAGGCAAACTGATTAAGGATGAAATATGAGTTGCAAAAAAGAATACGATTTATTCGAATATTTGCGCGGCGATTCAACTCCAGCTGTTCGCAATGAAATCAAGCATCATCTGGCAACCTGCCCCGATTGCCCGAGCAAATTACTCCAGTTAAAACAAGTTCTAACCCGCCTTGATGAATTTCCGCAGGTCCAACCATCAGCGGATTTCAAAGACAAAGTTATGGCCAAGGTAGAAATCCTGATGCCGAATCCAAAATCTGACCAAACCGGAATTTTGGATTACCTGAGAACATCACTGCGATACGCCCCGCCATGGGTAGCCTCAGCAGCAGTCCATTTTCTTATTTTCATCGGATTATCATTTATTTTTATCGGGCCTGAGATGAAGAAAACTATCCTGCGTGAATCTGTTACGCTGGAGCAAATGCTTCCGACAATCGAAAAACCTGAATTAGCGGTTATGCCGGAAGTAACCGAAGCCAGGATTAAACAACATGATATTATTCCTCCCCCGCCTTCTGAAAACTGGTACGAGAAAGGCCTGCAAATTTCCCTTGAGGCGGACAATAGGCTAATCAATCATCTGATTACGAGAACGAATTCAGCATATCTGGCTAAACTACGCCAACAATATGGGATGCAGGACGCGGAAAAATCCATCAATTCAGGATTACAATGGCTCGCAGCAGCTCAATCCCCATCCGGCGCATGGGAAACCGATAAATATGGCGGACAACCGGAATATTCCATAGCCGCTACCGGCCTATCACTTCTGGCATTTTTAGCCGAAGGCAATTCTCATACCAAGGGGAAATATTCCGAAGTAGTCAACAAAGGCATCAATAACCTGATATCGGCGCAGAACAATGAAGGTATTTTCGGGCCCAAGCATATCGGGCAAAAACCGGTAAATTATATGTATAATCATTCTATTGCGACTGCGGCATTAATTGAAGATTATTTGATGACAATCAACGAGCAGTATAGAAGTAAAGAATCTCTGGAGCGTGCAATTAAGTTGGCCGTTGATTTTTCTATTCGAGCACAGGCGAAAAGCTGCGGCTGGGGATATACCGCAGAAAATCCACCTGATACTTCGGTCACCATATGGCAATCTTATGCTATGAAGCTGGCTCAATTAGCCGGGATTACCGGAGCTAAAGAATCCCTGGCTAAGACCTGGAATTGGTGGCTATACGTCACTGACGAAAAAGGTTATGCCGGTTATGATGCGCCCAAGTATTACCCTAACGGCCCTTACGCACTTACGGCCGCTGCTATGTTCTGCCGGATATTTGCCAACCAGTCGGCTGATGAATTGTCGCAGGAACAGGCTAAATTAATTGTATCAAATATCCCCGTATCTAAAAATACCCCTTTGGAAAGTGATGTTAACTATTGGCAATGGGCATCACTGGCGTTATTTGTCAATGGCGGACAGAATGGCAATAAATGGAATTTAGCTGCAAAAGAGTTCTTAATCGCATCTCAGAATAAGGAATCCGGTTGTTGGCCTTTAACGGACCGCTGGAGCGTCTTTGGCGGTCAAATCTATGGCACGGCCATGTCTATATTGACCCTGCAAACCTGCTACAGATACCCGCCCCTTTGATTCTAATATTTTATTTGACTTATTTTATCAAAGGCATATCCTTAACATAGTTAATAAAAGGAGGTTAATATGTTAGATGACGCTAATACCGGATTGAGACCGCCCGAATCACAGCCTCAGGCTTCCACACAGCCAAAACAACTAATGTGGGATGATGAAGGCCCATTCTTCACTAAAATAATTAATACCTGGAAAATGACCATGTTCAGCCCCATTAAGTTTTTTAGTGCGGTAAAACTTACCGGAATGGGCAAACCATTAATTTATGCCCTAATCTTTGGCGTTACCGGCTCCATATTAAATGCAGTCTGGCAGCTACTGATGACCAAGCTTAATATACCCATGTTTGGTAATCAACTCAAATTTTTAGAATTATTCAATATTTCCCCAGAAATATATTCCGCGGCTATGATAGTGCTTTCACCGATTTTAATTATTATGAGTTTATTCATCTGGGGCGGTATTCTGCACCTTTCACTGATGATTTTAGGCGGGACCAAAAATGGTTTTGAGGCAACATTCAGGAGTCTCTGCTACTCCTATAGCCCATTTATTTTATGCCTCTTACCGATTTGCGGAGTAATTGTCGCAGGGATATGGATGATCGTACTGGTAATCATAGGATTAAGGGAAACGCATCAAAGTCCCACCTGGAAAGCAGTCGTTGGGTATTTTATGCCTATCGTCTTATGCATATGCCTAGCTATCGGCGCCGCAATAGCAATACCGTTATTGATAGCTCCCAAGATGTTTAGCTAATGAATGCAAATAATACTAGCACACAGTTGGGACTAATATACGGAGCCATATCTATTTTTATCCTGTCTGCGGTTGGTTTGTTCAGTTTGCTCGTATCTAGAACCGCCTTAACAAAATTACCGTTCACCTGCCCTTTCAAGGCCTTAACCCATATTCCCTGCCTTACCTGCGGCGGAACACGCTCTGTCCTGTATTTATCACAATTCAGTCTGATTGACTCGTTTCTGATAAACCCCTTGGTGTTTCTTACCGCCGTGGGCTGCATTATCTGGGGAATCTTATCGCTGATCAGCTTGCTTAACAAAAACCAACAGTCATTTATTCCACCATTACGTGTAAACATAATTGGCATAATATCAATACTGGTCCTTAACTGGCTCTACCTAATCCTCGTAGCCCATCCTTAAAATAATTTGAATAATTATTGACCTCATACCTAATAACGCTAAAGTAACCGTATATGAAAAATTTATATCTGCTGCTGGTCCTGCTCATCCCTCTCAGTTGCGCTATGCCGCCGGAAGGCGGCCCCTCGCAAAATACTGGCGCTGATTCACAACTATCATCGCCAAGTCCAGAGGAATCAAACCCCAAAAGATTTGAAGAAATTCTTTCTACAGCTCAAGGCTGGTTAAATCTGGCCAAAACCCAGTACGAAAAACGTGAAATACCCGGATGCATCGCTTCGACAGCCGCGGCTATCCAGCTCATCCCTAATTACGCCGAAGCGTATCTGTTTATGGCCAATGTCCTGGCTGAATCATACGATAATAAAACCTTCGCCAAAACCGCCGCACTTCGGGCTTACAATTTGTCCGAGATGCAGGGCAACACTAAAACGTCATTTGAATCCCTCAGGTTTCTGTCCCGGTTGGACCCAAACAACACCGAATATCTGTTCAAACTCGCCAAAATATACCGGTTGCTGGAATCTGACAAACAAATGGCAGTTGAAATTTACCAGAAGATTTTACAGACCAATTCACGCAATCCTGAGGCACTGCTCGGAATGGCTCAGGCCTATTCGAACCTAAACGAGTACGAGAAATGCCTGTCATACCTCGACAAGTATTCCAAGATCGGCGGTACGGATACCCAGGCCTATCTGCTTCGCGCATACGTATCCTCAAAAACAGGCAACCTTGAACAAGCCGTCAAGGACCTAGAAAAAGTCGTCCAGGACGAGAAGATTCTCGAGGGCCCTGAAGGCAGCTTGGTTTACATACTCTGGTCCGAAGTACTAACTGCGCTGGAAAAATACGACTTAGCTCTCAACACGCCTATATTTTTCGGCATGACTTTCTTTCCCCAGCAAAAAGACATGTTCGATATCCACCGGGCTATCATATATGAAAAGAAAAAAGAGTTTGAAGCCGCCGACAATATCTACAATCGGCTGGTTAATAAGGGCTTCGCCGACATGATCAGCACATTTTACCTGATGCGCGGAATGAACTTCGCCGTTCAGAAAACCTACGACAAGGCCAAAGAATCGATTGATAAATTCATGCAAATTACACCAAAAGAAAATCTGGGTAAGGCATGGATAATGTTTTGGGAAGATACCACCGCCAAACAGGGAAAATCCATCGAGTCATCAATGGTTCCGTCGCTCAAGGAACAAATAACCAATAATCCGGAATATATCCTGGGCTATCTTTGTTTAGGCAGTTACTATTACTGCACCAAAAACTCCGAAGCCAGCCAGAACCTGGAAAAGGTTATCCAGCTGGCCGAGAGTGACCCATCTCTCGCCAATTACGGACTTGTTGCCAGAGGCATGCTCCAAAAATAATGATGCCGAAAGACAGGTAATAAGCCGGATTCTGTATCTAGATAACCATTTGACTCGTTCCGATATCACTATCGGAATCCAACGACCTACCTGGGACTTGCGGCCGGACCAGCCATAACCCTGTTTGGTCTTTCTCCGGGTGGGGTTTACCATGCGCTCCCGATTACTCGGGAACCGGTGCGCTCTTACCGCACCTTTTCACCATTGCCTGCCGACCGAAATCGACGGGCTGTGTATTTTCTGTGGCACTTTCCCTTTCTCCATCGACGCGAGGTCGATGGAAACGGCTCCCGTTAGGAGCCACCCTGTCCTGTGGAGTCCGGACTTTCCTCCCCGCCCGGTTGCCCGGCCGGAGCGATTATCTGCCTGTCTTTTATTTATTCTACTCTGTATCCGTATCAGATTGTAAATTCATCGCCTTATTAGCAAGTTTATCCGCTATTTTATTCAATTTGCGCTCTATAGCCATAAGTTTTATACCCGGGAAATTCTTAAGTAACCCCCTGGCTTCTATGGCCAGCGGCATCAGAAGCTTGCTTTTGATGCGATACTCGCCATTCATCTGGTTGACTATCAGGTCGCTATCGGACTTAACCGTAATCTGTCCTATGGGTTCTTTAATCCCGGACAGTAATTTAAGACCATTAATTAAAGCCTGGTATTCAGCCACATTACTGGTGGTCTGGCCCAGGAACTTCCCCTTTTTCAATATCACTCCACCGGTATCATCGGTAATATAAATACCCACTCCGGCCGGACCGGGGTTTCCACGCGACGCCCCGTCTATAAACATCTCTATGTTCTTACTCATATAACAGCATACGCTATATACTATTTAGCCCACTGTCAAGAGAATATTACGCGCACTATCCTTCAGAAATATCTAATTAAAATTCATTAAATTCTTGACATTCTTTATAATTTGCTATCATAGGGGGGTAAGAAGTATTAGTAAGGATACTATAACTTATGAAAAATACGCTTCTGGCTTTCGCGATTCTCGGAATCATATCGGCCATAATAGCAGTATTCATCGCCTTCAGCAACTCGGAAAAAGCCATTACCGCAATGAACCAGTCTGAACAGGCTAAAACTATGGCTGAGAGGATAAAAGATATTGCTGAAAAAGCTAAGGATGATGCTCTTGCGGCAAAGAAAGAATCTGATGCAAAAGCAATTGCTTCTATCGAAGATGCCCGAAAAGCTCGCGATGAAGCCAACCAGGCCCGGACAGAAAGAGAAAGAAGCCTGGCTGATGCTATAAAAATAGAAAAGGATGCTCGTGAAACAGAGAAAAAAGGTCTTCAGATGCAGGATGATGCCAAAGCTCTGGTGGCATTAGCCAACGGCGAGCGTGATAAGGCCTATGATGCTGCCAAGGTTGCTCAGGCAAATGAAGAAGTCGAGAAAGAGGCAAGACGTATCGCCGAGCAGGAAAGGGACAAGATGGCCCGTCTAGCGGAAAATAGCCGAAAGGATTATGCCACGCTAAAACAGATCATCAGACAGCAAGAAATGGTGGCCATATTCACATCAGATATTATCAATAAAATACTGGTCTCTATTGACACCGGCGACCAGCACTACCTGAAGGGCCTGGAGGAATGGCAAATTGCCAAAGACATCAAGCAAAGAACTATCACCCTGGGCAATTACATCAAGGCCAAGGAATTATATACGGCCGCCCAGAACAGCATCGGAAAAATCGAAAAGGTTAATGATCAGACCGAAGAAATAAAGTTCCGGGTTAAAAATGGCGTTGCTAATGATATTGCCAGTCTTGATATCGTTATTGATATCCTGAGGCGATTAATCAAAGGCGAAACTATCTCCAATCAAGACCTGCAAAGTATGACTGATCAAGCCATTTCAAAGAAACTTTCCGCCGACAACACCGTAATCGATGCCTGCAAGGCTATCGTCGATATAATTAATGGCAATCCCGGTGTGACTCCGTCTCTGGCCGAAAAGCTTGAGCAAATAAAGAAGGCATTCGAGGAACGGATGGGAGCTGGTAATCCCGGCGAGAACGCATTAATACTCGACCGTAAGTTTTCCTAAAACACTTTCGAACCCCCGATTAAATCAAAACAGCTTCTATCGAAAAATATATTATTAAATGGCTTGGTGTAATTTAATAATCCCATCCGCGTAAATCACCGTCCTATTTCGGAGCCCCCATCTTTCCCATATATTTGCGCACAATCGGAGGCGGCGCTTCCACCGGCAAGCCCATTGCTTTACGCTCACTCTGCCTTTTCATCCAATCGGCCACCATTGTTTCCGTTAACTTATCATTCTCAGACACAAGAGCGTCCTTTTCGGTGACGAGCGCATCCTTTTCCTGCGTGAGTTTTGACATCTCAGACTGCAGCCCTTTAACTTTTTCCTCTAAACCAGCCTTATCATCCCTAAGTTTCTTAACCTCGGCACCCTGGTCAGAAAGCTTTTTCTGAACATCATCATAGTCCTTTTGTAACTGTTTAAGCCTTACTATAAGGTTTTCTTTTTCCTGGTCCCTGCAACCTAAACCAAAGGCTATCAAACCGACAAGAACAATTACGGCTAATAATGTGCGCATAAATACTTTTCGGGTAATAAAGCGTTCATGACCTATACTAGTTTTTATAAGACACAAACAGATTCAGCCGTGAATAACTGCCCGAACTACTTCTGCGAACCGAACTTCTTCTTCATGTAATCGCGGACGGCTTGTGGCGGCGGCTCCGGCGACAGGCCCTGTGCCTTACGCTCGTTCTGCCGCTTCATCCATTCAGCCACTTCCGGAGGCATATCATCCGGCCCGCCGGCGTTGGGCGGTGGGTTATTATTCTCGGGCGGTTTGGCGCCCTGATCGGGTGTCTTGTTATCGGGATTTGAACCTTGCTCGGGCGGCTTAGCACCGCCGGATTGCATCTTCTGGATATACTCTTCTAACTCAGCAACCCTTCTGGCGTATCTCTGCAACTCCAGCTGGTAACTGACCGCACCACGTTTGTATCCGTCTATTGTTTCTTTCAGTGTCTTATTCTCAGCGCTAAACGCTTCGTTTTCCGGTTTCAGCTTGTCAACCTCGGCTTGCAGTCCCTGTGACTTTTCTTCCAATGCCGCCTTGGTTTCCTTGAGCTTCTTAACCTCAGATTCCAAAGAATTCATCTTGTTGAGTTTTTCCTGAGCCTCATCGTAATCCTTCTTTAGCTGGTCCAGCCGCTTCTGAAGGAGTTTCATTTCCTCGCCATTGCATCCCAATCCAAAAGCCAGCACGCCAACCAGCATGATTCCCGCTATCATTTTATACATAACATCTCCTTCTTAGCGCGCAGATTACTTGGCCGGGGCCTGTTTAACAGCCGGCGGCGTAATTTCTGCTGCGCCCTCTCTTAACTTTAGTTTGGTAATAATATTGCCTTCGGTCTTAACCGCTACTTTTTTCTTGCTGTTAGCCGCCTGAGCCGTGTTATTGATAACAAACGACCCGCTTAGGTCCAGGTCAACAATCACTTTTTGTTCAATCGACACGATATACGCGCCGGCCAACTCAATCTCGATGGTCGTATTATTGACCGGATCGTCGCGTGTCAGTTTTAGGCTGATGGTCGTCTTCAGGCACGGCACGCCTTCGTAATCCATCTTGGATTCCAGCGTCCCGGAACCTACCGCCTTGCAAAGTTTCTCGTCATAGCTGTTCCTGAAAAATATCTCAGCCACCTTCTGGCTGTTGAGCTCGTATGTCTCGCCGATGGTCAGCGGTTCCTGCGGTAGCAACAGGTAGAACCAAGTCAGGGCGCTGACGTAATCATAATCCTCGGTAATAATCACCCCATCCTTGGGAGCAATCTTTTCCATCTTGGTGATATGGCTGTCCATTGTCTCCAGGCGCAATGTCCGCCCTTCCAGCGAAATACTCTCATCCTTGCGCCCTTCGCCCGGGGTATTCGTCTTGAGCCGCGAAAACGTATAAGTCCGCTGGCTGTGGATGCTCCGGTGGTCGCCGGACATCATCAGGATGTGCTCGGTGAAATTATACTTGTTATGGCGCAGGAACGGGTAGGTCTCCGGCTTATCTCCCGGATTAATGGTATGGATGCCGTCCCACTTCTGCTCTTCCTCGGCCACGATAATCTTGTTGATATCAAAGAGCGGCCGGAGCTGATACATCGGCGTCGGCGCCACCGGCGCCGGGTTTTCCGGAGTCACCGCCGGGGCTATGGCTGTCGGGCTGATCGGGGTATTCTCAGCCGTCTTGGGCGCTTCCGCGGCCTTATCAGCCGGAACCGCATCCTGGAACGACCAAGCCGCAAATCCGATAGCCAGTAAAACCGTGATTAATAATGCCTTCTTCATATTATTTTTGTCCTATTAAGTCATTTATCGACTTGTCTGTCAAGAATTCTTGGATATTTATTTCCTTTTCTTCGCTCCGGGCCATATCTTTAAGCTTAACGGTATTATTCCGGGCCTCATCGTCCCCGATGGTGGCTACGAACCGGGCGCCAGACTTATCGGCGCTGCGGAACTGGGCCTTAACGCTCTTAATCTCGAAATCCATATCGGCGCTGACGCCGCGCTTCCTCAGTTCCTTAAGCAGCTTGAATGCCACGGCCCTATGCGCCTGGCCGGTAGTGATGATATACACCCCGGGCGTCGGATTAGCCGGAACCGAGACCTGCAATGCCTCCAGCGCCAGGATGGTCCGCTCCAGCCCCAGCGCAAACCCGACCGCGCCGGTTGGTTCGCCGCCCAATTCCTGGACCAGATTATCGTATCTGCCGCCGCCGCAAAGCGCGTCCTGCGCCCCGAGCGAACCGTGCGTTATTTCGAATATGGTTCTGGTATAATAATCGAATCCACGGACCAGCTGAGCCGACACCTGGTATTTGACGCCGACCGCATCCAGCCCGGCCTTGACGCCGTCAAAATGCTGCCGGCAATCAGGGCACAGGTATTTCTCAAATGTCTCAACAGTCCCGGCCGCCTTGCGGCAGTCGGGTTTCTTACAATCCAGTATACGGAAGATATTACGCTGGTAACGCTCCTGGCAGCTGGCGCACAGCGACGGTTTGTGCTTGTCCAGCGACTTCTTGAGCACCTCGCGGTAGACATCACGGCAGGCCGGACAGCCGATGGAGTTAATCTTGAGCTGGCAGTCCTTGATGCCCAACGCCTCGAAGTACGACATAGCCAGGTCAATCACCTCGACATCCAGCAGGTAATCAGTCGAGCCCAACGCCTCCACGCCCATCTGATGGAACTGGCGCTTGCGGCCCTTCTGCGGACGCTCGTGCCTGAAGAGCGGCCCGATATAATATAGCTTCTGGAAACGCTTTATCTTGTCCAGATTATGCTCCAGATATGCCCGAACCACCGGCGCGGTCAGCTCCGGCCGGAGCGTGATGCTGTCCTTATCGTCTTTGTCATCGCTGTTGCGCTGGAAGGTATACATCTCCTTCTCGACGATGTCGGTCACCTCGCCGATGGAGCGGTTAAAAAGAGAGGTATATTCGAATATGGGCGTGCGGATTTCAGAATATCCGTATCGTCCCAGGATAGTCCGAGCCGTATCCTCCACAAAACGCCACAGCCCTATCTTATCCGGCAGGATATCTTCTGTCCCGAGCGGTGCTTGATAGCCCGAATTACTCATAACTTTAATTTAAGTATATATCGGCTATTGTCAAGTTATGATTGACAGAATTATCGCTATGAGTAAGCTGATTAAGCAGATTTATCCGATATCATAAAAAAATCCGTTTAATCCGCTAAATCCGCTTACTGCTTAACCGGAGGCCATGAACAAATTATCTGATTCCGTCCAATATCTCAAGGGCGTAGGGCCGGCCCGGGCCAAACTGCTTAACCGCCTTAACATCAATACCCTTCAGGACCTGCTCTATTATTTTCCGCGCACCTATCTGGACCGTTCAAAACTCCAACCCATCAGCCAGGTCATCAGCGAGCGGCCCGAGGACGAGGTCATCATCTCCGGCCAAATCCTGACCATCAGCGCCTACCGAACCAAGAGCGGCATGAACATCACCGAAATCGCCGTGGGCGATGATTCCGGCATCATCACCGCTGTCTGGTTCAACCAGTTCTTCCTCAAACGCGTCTTTGCCAAAGGACAGAAAATCCTGCTGGCCGGTAAGCTGGCCCGCTACGGCCGGGCGCCACAAATAGCTAATGCCGAATACGAGATTATCCCGACCCAACTAATGCCCGGCGAAAATGACAGCTATACTCCGGTCCATACCCAGGGCATCGTGCCCTGCTACGGGCTGACCGAAGGCCTGGGCCAGAAGTTCATCCGCCGCCTGATGAAAGACACAGTTCCGGCCTATGCACCGCTGCTGCCGGACGTATTACCCAGGCCGCTGACCGCCGGTCAAATACCCCTGCCCGAAGCCGTAAATGCCATGCACTTCCCGGCCTCGATGGAATCGATGGCCCCGGCCCGGCAACGGCTGGTCTACGAAGAACTACTCCTGCTCCAGCTGGCTCTGTGCCTCAAGCGCAACCAGATAAAGAAATCCGCGGTCAAGTACCCTATTAAGATATCCGAACATCTGGACGGCCGTATCCGGGCGCGCATCCCGTTCACTCTCACCCCGGCCCAGGAACGGGTCATCGCTGAGCTCAAGACCGACCTGGAATCGCCGCATCCGATGCACCGCCTGCTCCAGGGCGATGTCGGCTCGGGCAAGACCATCGTGGCCATCTACGCCATCCTGGCCGCCATAGGAAATAAATTGCAGTCAGCGCTGATGGCCCCGACCGAAATCCTGGCCGAACAGCATTTTAACACCGTCACCCGACTGCTGGCCGGCTCATCGGTGCGCATCGCCTTCCTCAGGAGCGGTATCGCCAAGACCGAGCGCCAGGCCGCGCTCGAGTCCATCAAGCAAGGCGACATCGATTTGGTCATCGGCACCCACGCCCTGATACAGAAGGACGTGGAATTCGTCCGGCTCGGCCTGATCATCATAGACGAACAGCACAAGTTCGGCGTCATCCAGCGGGAGACGCTGGTCAACAAGACCGACAACCCGCATCTCTTGGTAATGACCGCCACGCCCATCCCGCGCACCCTGGCCCTGACCGCCTTCGGCGACCTGGATGTCTCGACCATAGACCAGCTCCCACCCGGCAGGCAACCGGTCAAGACCATACTGCGGGCATCGCAAAAGATGCCCGAGGCCATCGACTTCATCCGCAACCGCATCAAGGAAGGCCGCCAGGTCTATTTTGTATACCCAATTATAGACGAATCAGACAGCATACCGGCCAAGTCGGCCACCCAGATGGCCAAACAGCTTAAGGACATATTCTCCGAATACCAGGTAGGGCTATTGCACGGCCGCAAGACCGACCAGCACAAGGAAAAGATAATGAACGACTTCCGGGCCGGAAAGATACAGATACTGGTCTCGACCATCGTCATCGAGGTGGGAATAGACGTGCCCAACGCCTCGATAATGGCCATCGAGCACGCCGAGCGCTACGGCCTGGCCCAGTTGCACCAATTACGAGGGCGCATCGGCCGGGGCGCGCACAAGTCATACTGCCTGCTCTTCGGCGACTTCACCACCGAGGACGCCGAAAGCCGGCTAAAGATAATGGAAGCCACCAACGACGGGTTCCGGATAGCCGAGGAGGATTTAAAGATACGCGGCCCGGGCGAATTCTTCGGCACCCGGCAGAGCGGCATCCCGGCGTTCCGGATAGCCGACCTGAGCAGGGATTTTGAGGTCCTGAAACAAACCCGCCAAGACGCCCAGGCGCTATTGGCCAACGACCCCTTCCTGCAATCACCTCAACACAAACTATTATTTAATGCTATCAAGCAACAATATAAGGACTTATTGACGTTGGCCTAAAACCATTGACATATAATATAAAGCGTGGTTAATTAATCTTATGAATTGGTTTCAACGTTATGGAATTGTAGGAGCATATTTCATCATTTTTACTGCAGGCTGGTTATATGTATTAGATAAATCGTGGTGGAATCCTGAAAAATTTAAGACAATTGCGGAGTTTGGTCTTTTGGCTTTTCTTCCTTTTGGTTATATAATCGCTGTTTTCGCACAATGCCTATATTCCATAAACTGTCCAGTATTTTCCGATACGATATATCGAGAAATAATACGAAGGCATCAGGATGGACAAACTTTAGTTAACGAGAATAATGATTTTGAACATCAAATTGAATCTCTAATTGAAGCTAACTTAATGGTACCGGGAAGGTTGACTGGTCCAAATGAATCAGACACCAAATACGTAACTAAAAATATTGAACGATTAAAATGGTTTTCCGAATTAATAACTAAACGCTGGGATGTCTACGCAATAAGCAACTCCCTTATTTTAGCAACTATACTATCATTTTTGTGCGCTTTTTTAACGTTTTCTTATTTAGAACGCCTTTCCACTGAATGGTTTAATATTCCAATCGCAATATCAATACCCGTTCTTTCGGCATTGTTTTTAATAAAACTTTCTTGGTTGCTGAAAAATTTAATATTAAAATATCAGCATCATAATAACACAAAATGGTACAAACATTTGGAGATACCCTTAATAATTACTATATTAATAATTGGCGTTTTGGTAATAGCTTTCACGGTAAATAAACCTATACCAGGTTGCGTATACTTATTTATACTTTCGATGCTACTATTTAGCCGAATTTTAATGAAAGAACGATTGGTTATAATGTACACTGATATGTTTAATGCATACCCAAATCTTGCTGGGCAATATAGAAGACAATAATATTTGTGAATCTATGTGGTCTTAAAATATATGGGAGTGGAGGACAAGTAACGCCCGCCGCCACTCGTCCCCCACTCCGCTTTCATCCTTTCGCGCCTTCGTGGTTAAGGGCAACTAAATGCCATTCTTCCGGCCTGCCGGCCAAACTATGTCATATTGCTCTCCTATATGACATTATCCAGCCCTAATATGACATCATCCAGCTCTAATATGACATCATTCAGCCCTAATATGACATCATTCGGCTCTAATATGACATCATTCGGCTCTAATATGACATCATCCGGCTCTAATATGACATCATCCAGCTCTAATATGACATCATCCAGCTCTAATATGACATCATCTAGTTCTAATATGACATCATATTGCTTCAAATCCTATATCGGATTACTCCAAATCCATGTCCCTCAGCTCTTATGGGATGTCCCCTAGCTCTTATGTCATATCACATAGCTCTGGTGTTATATCACACAGCTCCTATGTCAACTAACACAGCCCTGTTGTTGACTAACACAACTCTTATATAAGCTTGCCCATATATCCGGGAAAGGGTATCCCGCACCCCTCTGAGCCCTACCCGTCATAGGGATAAGATACCAAGGTATGGGATATGACTTAATAGGATAATAGATTAGGGATAGGAAGATATCAGGGGGTTAGGCCAGGTCTCACTACAGCTTAGGCAGAGAGACTTTACTTTTACCAAAAATCTGCCCAGTAGATTATCTCATTCCTTTGTTTACTTATGACAACCCCGTGACTTTCGCCGTGATTCCAATAACCATCGACGCTTTCTGAACTTTTTATGATCTTATCGAATATCATTATCTCGTAATCATCAGGGAATTTCATTTTCTGATAGCGTTCTTTAGGGGAGAGATTACCAAAATCATTGGTGTAAAAATCTGTCGTGGGCATACCATTTTCCATATTCATATGAATATTGATGTTGCCACCGAAGAATGACTTGGTCTTTATTTTGGAGAATTGTCCGTACAACTCGGTAATCCGGTCAGCCGGAAGTGTATAACGAATTTGCATGTGTCCTCCGCCCTGAAGGAATTGCGGCAGGTATGAAAACCTCACGTTTTTGGCATCTGGCGGGATTTTGCGCGGGAAATGTTCAAGCAATTCGCCGCTTGACGAAGAGATCATCTTTTCGTAGCGGTCCACACGGGTTTCTTCCCGGGTACAAGAATCCCACATAGCAGCACCCATGGTGATAAATGCCCAAACAAGCATCGCTAAAACACACGCAGAGGCAAAGATGAAATGAGGCCATATCGCTTTCATGCGCCGACTAAAGGCATAACAGGCCAACAGGACAGCGGCCGGCAAGAAGCTTACCACGTAAAAAAAGAAACTCACATCCTCAAATGAGGTGGAGGAAAGGATGCCAATGATGACAAAAAGAATGCCAATAATCAAATACAGGTTGGCCCTTACTTTCATAACATACACTCCCACCCTATTTCTTCTCTTTAGGGCTGATGACAATATCCTTCTTGGGGTCGGCGTTATCGTCCTTTAGGTCTGCCCCGACGCTATAAAGGAAGAGCCCTCCGTCCGTATCCACCCGGTATATGAACGACTGGTCGCTGAACGGGTCCAAGGGCACGGTTGGTATGATGGCCGGGGCCAGCTTGTCCAAAGTCTCCGGATACGCCCCGTGCCTGAGCTTGTATAATTTAAGTGCGGCCAGAATATAGATGCCTTTCCTTCCGGCATCCAATATCATTTGTTTGTCATAACAACCAGTAATTCCTCCTACTAAAATATTAGCTTTAGATTTTTTATATGATTCCTCAACTTGGTTTATTCTATCACTTACTTGTGCGCAAGACCCCGTAATTACTTTTGCCACATCGTTACATAACAGCACACTATCAATCCAAAAATCAATAAAATCAGTTCTATTAGACCACCCCCAGAAATCATCCTTTTCAGGAATAAATCCTCTTTTTTCGGATTCTTCTTTTATCAACACTCCCATAAAAACTATTTCTGATTCCCAGGTGTTTTGAAACGTTGGATAAGAATCAATAAGTGTTTTAAGGTATCCGCTTAGCTTGACCAGCTCCCCTTCATTGAGTTTATCATAAAGTAACACTTTTTTTATTCTACCTTGTCCATCGCTAGAAAATGCTATGCCAACCAGCATCTGAATCAACTGACCATTAGACCTATAATCATCACCAAATCTTATAGACGTACAATACAACTCTATTGCCTCAAGAAACTTATTGTTATCCTCCATGTCTTTGCCAAGTATCACCATGACATCCCTGATAAGACTTCTTGCCGCTGTTAAACTAAGTTTATCCCGCGGATGCACAAGCGGCTTAGCGCTTTCGGTATTAGAGCCCTTTTTTAAGAGGTCAATCCTGACAGTATATGATTTTGCCCATTCCAGTAACTCAGGTTTCAACGGCTTGTTCTCGTAAGGAAATTTATATAATGAATCCCACAATGCATCCTGAATATCCTCAGACTTCTCAATCTTTTTTTCAATAGCTTTCTTATAATACTCTGCGGCGTTGCCGGGCACGGCCGGGCCGAAGAGCGGCGGGCGCCGGTATTCCTTCTTCTCCCATTCGACGATGCGCTTTTTCAGGTCAGCCGAGAGCTCTTTCATCCGGGCGGTGGCCTGCAGGAACCGGACATAATGGTAACCGACAAACACCAGAACCACCACCGCGATGCCTAAGCCGATATAAAACAGTTTCTTTTTCATAAACATTCCTCGCTTAATCTTGCCACAGAGACACAGAACGCACAGAGTATTATTTTAAGGTCTCGTCCAAGTCCCTGTTTTCCTTATATCAGAGCCGCCTGCTCGTGTCAAGCCTAATGCTAAAAGTCTTGAATGTGCTATCATTTTTGTTATAATGTGATTATGCGCTATTTAAGATTGCTTCCCGCGTGCCTGCTGACGCTACTCATAATTCATAATTCAGCATTCATAACTGGGTACGCCCAGGAAGAGGACCCCACCTACCCCATCGGGCTGGAGAACTATAACATCATCAACCTGGGCGGGCCGGCCGCCATGCCGGTCTGCATAATCGACGAAATCGAGACCATCGACCTCAATGACGACGGCCTGCTGGACATCCTTTTTACCTTTGAGGAACGGGGCAAGCCCAACGGATATGCCGGGATTGCTTTCCAACGCCCGGCCGCCGGCAATAGCACGCCCTTTGCCGAGGCCCCGGACCAGTTCTTACCCATCGATGCCAACTCATCGCTCATCTCGGCCGGTAACTATGACGCCAAGGCCAAAGGAAAAGAGCTGGCGCTCTTTAACCCGGACGGCGTCGGCTGTTACCGTCTGGACGCCAACAGCCGCTATGTGGTCTCTATGGACAAACTGCTGGACATCCCGACCATGTTCCGCTATCCGCCCACCGGCGCGGGCGCTCCGGCATTCACCTCTGTCTTGGGCAGCAACGACATCAATAACGACGGCGTCAGCGACCTGATAGTGCCAACCCTGTCCGGCTACGGGCTGTTCACCAACTCGGGCAAAGCGGCATTCACCTTCGGCTCAACCAAACTGACGCTGGACGCCGACGACTACAGCTTTGTCAACCTGTCGGCCGGACTACCCGGCCTGGTGCTGACCGACCTGAACGGCGACGGGCTCAAGGATATCGTTATCTGCGCCGATAACACCATTACTTATTACATCCAACCGTTCAACCAGCCCAAGGTGTTTGAGCTCAAGTTCCTAGCCGGCGGTTCGGGCGACGACATCGCCTTCAAGTCGGTCTATTTCAGCGACCTAAACCGCGACGGCGCGGCCGACATGATCATCACCACCACCGGCGGCAACATCGACAAGCAGTTGATGACCCGGGTGTTCGTCTTTAGCGGACTCAAGGGCGACGGCGGCACGGTCAGCTACGCCGACGTGCCGGCGCAGATTATCAACATCCGGGGCATATCGCCGATGATACGGCTGGCCGACATAAACGGCGACAACTACCCGGACCTGTTCGTCACGGCCTTTGAGACCGACTTTGGCTCCAACGTCAAGAAGGCGCTGCTGCGTTATATCGTCATCAACTACCAGGCCTTTTTTTATATGCCGGGCAAGTCGTTTTCGGTCACGCCCAACTACGCCAAGAGCATCAACTTCCCATTGAGCGCGTTGGGCCGGGGCCAGTTTTCGCACATCTATATGGAATACGACTTCAACGGCGACGGGCTGCAAGACCTGCTCTATATTTCCGGACCGGACCGACGCAATTGCAACCTTTACGTCCTGCCGGGCATACCCAAGGAAGAGCTGATAAAGAAGAGCGGCGTCGGATTCCGCAAAGACGAATATCTCTTGTATCCGCTGAGGATACCTGATACGGTAATAATCAAAGACCTGAATAACGATAAGAAGTGCGACATCATCCTGCAGTATAAATCGCGGATGACGATGCTGGTGAGTAAGTAATTAGCCACGAATAAATACGAAGTTATTTCTAAGAGAATAAATTCGGATTAGTTAACCACGAATGAACACGAATAAGCACGAAGTTATTTCTAAGAAGGGAAACTCAGATTAATTAGCACGAATGGATGCGAATAAACACGAAATTGTTTATAAGGAGCTGTCATACCAAATAATAAGCGCGGCTTTGGAGGTGCATAACGGACTGGGCGCCGGATTCCTGGAAAAGGTATACGAGAATGCTTTGGCGATAAAGCTAAGAAAATCCGGGTTGAAGGCTGAGCAACAGGACGCGGTTAAGGTTAAATTTGAAGGCGAGGTGGTTGGCAAGTATTTTGCCGACATTTTAGTTGACGATAAAGTAATACTAGAACTAAAGTGCGTTAAGGAAATCGTGCCTGTACATGAGGCACAAGTCCTCAATTACTTAAAAGCAACAAACTTAAAACTGGGAATAATTATTAATTTTAATAATCCTAAACTGGAGTATAAGCGAATTGTCCTGTAATATTATTCGAGTGCATTCGTGTTCATTCGTGGCTAAATAAAAAGGCGAATCATTATGACTAACAAACCTAAACCGGTTCCGCTGGCCATGGTCATCTGCGATACGGTCATCGACGACCGTCTGACCGGCAAGAAGAGCCTGATTGGGCTGTTCAACAACATCAACACCAGCGTCCTGCCCTGCCGGCATCCGTCCATGACGATATTCTGCGCCCTGACCGACGGCACCGGCCAGTACCAGGGCGTGCTGCGCTGCCAGCACCTGGCATCGGGCAAGATGATAATGGAGCTCAAAGGCCCGATACCATTCCCCAACCCGCTGGCCACCGTTGAGTTCCACTTCGAGGTAAGAAATATAGTCTTCCCCGAGGCCGGACAGTATATATTCGAACTCCAGTGCGACGATCAGCTGGTCATCAGCCGTAAGTTCAACGTGACCAAGATGGATCCGCCCAAGAACCAGCCGCCGCCCATGGACAAACTGCCGGGCTCGTCGGAGATGGTGTAAGCAGCCACAGAGGCGCAGAGCACACAGAGATATGAAGATACTAATCCTTTCGCGCAAGCCGAATTATTATTCCACCAAGCGTCTGGTGGCCGAAGCCAGAAAACTGAAGCACAAGGCCACGGTGCTCGACCCGACAGAATCAGTAATCCCGATTGCCATTAATAACTCATCATTTGGCGCTGCTGCGCCATGGCGCTCCGCGAACACAATCCACATAACTAATAGCTATGGTGCGGTCATCCCCCGCATCGGCACCTACGCGCTGGAGTATACTCTATCCTTGCTGGAACACCTGCGAGGACAAGGCAGCCGTGTGGTAAATTCGCCCGAAGCCATCGGGCTGGCCAAGAATAAGTTCCTGTGCCTGCAACGTCTGGCCCAGGACGGACTGCCGGTGCCGCCGACCATAATGGTGCGTAATGCCGGAGACGTCAACCAAGCTGTAAAACAATTAGGCGGGTTACCGGTTATAGTCAAGTTATTAAAAGGCGGCCAGGGCACAGGCGTGATGCTGGGCGTAAAAACGTCCGTAATCAGGTCGATACTCCGATCTATCTGGGCGCTGGATTACGACGCCATGCTCCAGAAATATATGGCCGACCGCGACGCCAACTGCCACAGCGACATCCGGGTGCTGGTGGTCGGCGCCAAGATTATCGGCGCTATCCGGCGCTATCCCAAGCCAGGCGAGTTCCGGGCCAATATCCACTGCGGCGGCCGGGCCGAGCCTTACGACCTGCCTAACAAATACCGGCTGATGGTGCTTAAGGCCGTGGAAACCACCGGGCTGGACGTGGCCGGGGTAGACTTGATTGAGTCAGTTGACGGGCCGGTGATACTCGAGGTCAACACCTCGCCCGGGTTCGAAGGGTTGGAAAAAGCCAGCCGAGTCAACGTGGCCCGGGCCATCGTCGAACTGGCCGTAGGTAAAAAGAGTTGAGTCAAAGTAAATAAATAGCAGTGAATATTTTAAATAAACTCTCGGCTATAATTTCTTGACTTATCTTTACGCTTTAGTTACCCTATAGAGCTTGTTTTTCATCGTCTGGAAGAATACAACAGGGAGAAGATACTATGCCAATGATAAGCGCTACGGAAATCCGAAACGGCATCATCATCAAGTTCAATAACGAACTGCACGAAGTGGTCGACTACACGCATGTGGCGCCGGGCAACTGGCGGGCCATGGTCCAGGCCAAGATGAGAAACCTCAAGACCAATAAAACCACCGAGAACCGCTTCAGCTCATCCGATAAGGTCGAGCATATGATGGTCGAAGGCATTCCGGCCCAGTTCAGCTACAAAAAAGGCAACGAGTTCGTGTTCATGAACTCGGAAAACTACGAAGAAATACACGTAGATAAAGAGTTACTAGGAACCAAAGCGCCCTACCTGATTGGCGGCCTGGAGGTGACCCTGTATTACTGCGAGGGATCGGTCATCGAGGTTCGGTTGCCGGTTACGGTAGACCTTAAGATTACCCAGACTGATCCGCCCATGAAAACAGCTACGATTACCAATGTTAACAAACCAGCTACTCTGGAAACCGGATTAATCGTTAATGTTCCGCCATTTATCGAAATCGGTGAAGTCATCAAAGTCGACACCCGCGACAATTCATACGTCGGCCGGGTCGGCAAATAGCATCACTAATTTATGAAGCCCTGCACCGTATTCAAATTAGGCGTTGTGCCCTACGACGAGGCGCTCTCATTCCAGTTCGAACTGACCGAGCGGGTCCGCGAAAAGAAAGGCAAGGTCGGATACCTGATGCTGCTGGAGCACGAGCCTGTATTTACCATCGGCAAAAACGGGAAAAGCAGCAACATCCTGGCTTCCGATGAAGTGCTCAAGAAGAAGAAAATCTCGGTGCGCAAGATAGACCGGGGCGGCGATGTGACCTATCACGGGCCGGGACAACTGGTCGGCTACCCTATATTTTCATTGCAATACCTAAAGAAATCAATCCGCGAATACGTAAGAGGCCTGGAACAGTGCATGATTGACACCCTGATCCGATTCAACGTCAAAGCCATGCCTGATACCAAAACAGCCGGCGTATGGGTGGGCAATGCTAAAATCGGCTTTATCGGTGTGCGCGTTTCCAAAGGCATCACTTACCACGGATTTTCCCTTAACATCAACCCGGACTTGGGTAACTTCAAACTGATTAATCCCTGCGGCATGACCAACCCAAAGATTACTTCGCTTCAGGAAGAGTCAGGTAAGAAAATAAGCGTCGCTGATGTATCCAAGGAATACCTGGACTGCTTCAGCAAGTTATTCGACTTGAAACCGGTGGTGGTCAAAACCCATCTTTCCTACATTCCCAAGAACTAATCCAATAGTAAATCCTTCATCTGTTTCCTGCCTGAGCGGACCTTTTCGTCCGGATAGCCCAAAGCAATTACAGCCATTAATTCATACCGGGACGGCAGGCTGAATAATTTATTTACCTGAACGCTGTTCTCAAGTATCTGGCCCAACCAGCAGGAACCTATACCCTTTGAATGGGCGAACAGAAGCATATTCTGAATGCAGGCGCCAACGGATTGGCAGTCTTTAGTTCGGTTATAGGCCAGGTCGTTATCCAGGAAAACTGCTATGCAGGCAGAGCTGGAAGCAATGATGCGGCTGTATTTGGTCATTCGGGATAAGGCGTTGAGTTCTGTTTTAACCCTGACAACCCGAAACCGCCAGGGTTGGTTATTCCGGCCAGACGGCGACCAACGGCCGGATTCAAGTATTCTCCTGATATCACCAAGTAGCACGGGCTTATCAAGATATTTTCGGATACTCCGGCGTGATTTTATGATGCCCAGGATATCTGGCATATTATGGTTTGATTTGGCGGTCTTTAGGCTTATTCTTTCTGGTCGCAATGATAAAAATGGTAATAATTATCGCGATCCCAAAAAAGGCAAATGCACCGACGAAATATTTGAACTGTGTTATTTCGCCGGGCTCCTTTAATTGGATCTTGACCAGCCGGCGGCCAATAATGAACGGCGCATCTTCCCATGTTTTCTTCCTGGCTATTTGCACGGCCGGAGCCAGCTCGTAACTGACTACCTTAAGAAATGCCCCCTCGACCGTTCCGGTATCGGCCTGAGAACGAACTTCGTCAAAGGTCTTGAAAGCTTCCGGCCGCTCGATGACATGGAACCGGTATTTTTCGCCCTTAACCGGTTCGCCCAGAATGCCTTCGTAATATATCTCAACTCCGGCCGGATTAGTCTTGTACTTGTAAGGGTTAAGATAAAGCACAACGCCGGAAACGCGGATTATCTCGCCCCGATATTTTTTGGGATTGGTTATCAGATCATTAAAAGTAATATTGGCATTGACTTTACCGGAGATTTCTTCCGGTGTCATACTGTGGATGTATTTCAGCAACGTGTTATACGGCTCATCCTGAAGAAGTTTTTCCCGGTCGCGGACGTAATCGAGCATGCCTTCAAAGCGCTTGTAGATGATTGGCGTCGGGACCGTTGATATATCAGGAGTTATCGGCAGAGTATCGGTAATCGGTTCCATTTTATCGGGAATGACGGTATTCTGGACCGATACCGTTGCTGTATTTGTTAAAGCTCCGGCAACCAGAGCTGGTATTGCTCCGCGGTCAATACTGCCCTGTCGAACGATGAATATGCCAAGGATGGCTAAAATTGCGGCTAAACCCAGAGCCGGGAAAAACATCTTGTTAAGAGCTGACTCCATTTTAAGATGGCAATTGAGAGCGGATAATAAATTTAAATATTTTATCTCGGTCCAACGAGGTTACTTCCTTGAATTTAAGCCCCATCTGGCACTTTTTAGAATTCTCATCCATGGCATCTATCCAGGATACCCTGGTTAACGCTTTAATGACTTCCTGGTCACCGGGCAATACAAAGTTTACTCCGATAACGATGCGCTGCATAAGCAAGTCGGACAACCAACCGATGTCAGGCACCACTCCGCACAGAAGTATGCCGCCACCGCTGATATTATTGGTAACGCCCTGATAGATATCTTCTATTTTCGGGTCTTGTATATGCTTGGCCAGAAATTTATAACGAACCGGAATATCCGCCCTGACACGAACGTATTCACGCCGATCCTGATCAAAAAATGATGACATATCAGTTTCTCCTCTGGCAACCTATAATATAATCGCTGAAGCTATCGCGGCAAATTACTTGCCGGTATAAATCGGACGACGTTTCTGTACAACTGAAGTTAACCCCTCGTAAGCATCTTTAGTAGAAAATATTTCGTTAAGATGCGAAAGCTCCAGATTCAAACCGTCTTCCAAGTGACCAATCAACCCCTGGTCAATCAGCTCATTAGCCAGTTTCAGCGCTATTGGCGCTTTAAAGGATATCTTTTTCGCCAGCTTGGCCTCAAGTGGGTCGGTGCTATCAGCTAATTTACCGCCCAGCAGGTCGGTGACTTTGGCGTCATCGAATATCGCCTTAATTTTAGTAGTTTCAGGTGAAACGATAATCGTCGCCTGGAACTGCTCCCGAGGTTGAGAAGAAGCGGCAATTTCATTTATCCGCCCAGCCAACTCGGTGCAGGGCACAGACATAGCCAGCCCGAACTCCTGAGCTTTGATATTATTTATGATATCACCGGTAAAAACCAGATATTTAGCCAGTGCTTTGCCGACAAGCCGGGGCAAACGCTGAGTCCCGCCCAGGCCCGGATAAATACCGATACCGGTTTCCGGGAAACCGATAGACGCACGCTCGGTCATTAAAATAATATCACAGGCCAATGCCAGTTCAGCACCGCCGCCCAAGGCTAAACCATCCAAAACAGCTATAGTCAGTCTGCGGGATTTATCAATGTGATACAATACATCTTTGCCCTTACCGGTGAACCTTATGATGTCATCGATACGCTTCGCCTCAATTTTCTTCACGAAATAGGTTATATCGGCCCCGGCCACAAAGGCCTTTCCTTTGCCCTTGAATACAATGGCTCTTACCCGATGATTGCTTTCGGCTTCGTTGTAAGCATTACCCAGCTGATGAACAACTTCCTCGTTAAGAGCATTCATCGCCTCGGGCCGGTTAATAGTTATGTATGCAATATTGTCCTTAACTGACAGCTCAACCAGCTTAAATTGCCACGGCTGAGCTCCCTGCTTTGATAGAATTTTCGGTACGCTGATATTATATTTATCGGTAACGGTTTTAGAATATTGCTGGGCTTTGTCCATCCCGGCCTCATTCATCATTTCAAAAGGCCCCTTTTCCCAGCGCAGACCTATCTTGGCTCCGCGGTCGGTATCCTCAATGCTGGCTACGCCTTCATCAACCAACTGCGACGCTACATAAAACACCACACCCATAAATCGTTCTGAAATGGCCTGTATTTTTGATTCCTCGATTTTCCCTTCAAGATTCCATTTCTGCCCAGATTCAAACTGCTTCTTAAGTAATGGAGCTGTGGCATAGAATTTCCCCAGTTCCTTATTCAACGTTTCGGTTGAGTGGAAAGCAATCGGAACTCCGGTCACGTTCATGAGCAGGAACGGCCCCATACCGATATGGAAAGCACGCTTGGCCGCTTCGTCGATGGTCGGAATATTACCCATATTTTCCTCGAGCATCCGAGCGGCTTCATTAAGCCAAGGAACAAAAAAGCGGTTTACGGCAAAGCCCGGCGCATCCTTAACCAAAATAGCAGTCTTACCAGTAAGATTAGCGAACTCATCTGCTTTATCCAAGGTTTCGGCAGTTGTCTTCGAACCCGGAATAATCTCCAGTAAACGATTCTTTGCGGGATGATAAAAATAGTGAAGACCCAGGAATTTATCATGCCGGCGGGTAGACTGAGACAGGTCATTTATCTTAAACGATGAAGTATTTGATGCAAAAACAGTATTCGGACCGCACAAACTATCCAACTTGCTAAATAAATCCTTCTTAACCTTTTCATCTTCAAATACGGCTTCAATAATTAAATCGGCATCCTTAAGATCATTAATATCCGTACTACCCTTAATCCGGCCAAGTATTTGAGCGGCTTTATCCGGGCTGAATAATTTCTTCTGGACCCCTTCCTCAAGAAGAGTCTTTATACTGATCAAACCGCGTTCAACGAATTCCGGCTTAATATCCAGCATAACTACCGGCAAACCAGAGCTGGCTATTTTCTGAACAATCCCAGCACCCATCGTACCGGCCCCGATAACTCCTATTTTATTGAATTTCATATGCTATTCTGGCTGTGCCAGACCAAGACCCATTTGCTTCAATCGCATCATTATTTCATCCAAAGAAGTCTGTCCGAAATTACGCACACCCAGAAAATCATGTTCTGTTTTTTGGACCAAATCTCCTAGCGTATATATTTTCATCTTATCTAACGCCGACCGAACCCGCGCCGACCAGTCAATTTCAAATACTGACTTATTCAAGAGGCTATCAGTCTTCTGTGGTGCAGCAAGAACCTGCCCGCGCGCCATTGATTCTATACTGAAAGTTTCACCCGGAATTGCCAGAGTAAGCCCGCGTCTCGCCAAAAGGTCTTTTATCTCGGACAAGGATTTTTGGCCGAAGTTTTCTATTTTCAGCAGATCTTCCTCAGATTTTTTCACTAAATCTCCCAGGCTCTTCACTTCAAGTTTTTCCATAAGTTTCTTGCTGCGCATGGATAATCTGAAATCCGTAAGCGGTTGATTCAACAACTGTCTCAAAGCCAATTCTTTACGCTTCAACTCTTCGTCATAGAACATGTCACCGGCGGCCTCAACGTCGCCTAGAAATAACCTGGCACGAGCGTGGTTCGGATAAGAAGCAACCACCTTATGATAACACTCTCGAGCTTTTTCAAGTTCCCCTTTATCCTCATACAAAATACCCATATTCAAAAGAGCATTAGTATAGGCATAACTTTCCGTCCTGATTTGCTTATAAAGATTAATGGCTTCCTCATCCTGGCCATTCAGGTCTGAATTATAGGCAAGCCTAAAAATACTTGGCGCATGATTCTTATCAATCCGCAAAGCACTCTGGTATTCCTTTTCCGCGTCCTCGTACTTGCCCATATACTCCAGAGCCAATCCGGAGTAGTAATGAAATTCAGCATTATTCCGACAATCTTTCTTGATTTTCTGTATCAACTCATAAGCTTCCTCTGCTTCGCCCAGTTTTATTTTTACATCAACATAAGGGAACACTATTTCAAGTTCCCCGGACGAATCCTTGTACAATTTAGCCAGCAGATCCTTCGCCTTGTGGTAATAACCAATATCAAAATAAGCTAAAGCCAAAAAGTAATCAGATTCCTTTCCACGATGCGCATCCTCTAATACTCGCAAGGCATCTTCTGTTTTACTAAGTATCCACAGGCTAACACCCTTCCGCGTCTCTGCCTTTGTTGGTGAAAGCTTCCTCGACTTTTCATTTGAAAAGTCACTTAACGCTTTTTCGAACCTCGAAAAATACTTATTTGACTGGTAAATTTTACCTCGCAGTTTCAGTATCTCATCTAAGCCCAGATTTTCGTTTTCAAATAATGCACTTAACGCAGCGTCTTCTTTTACTACGGCCATAGAAATCACTCCTAATCTATTTATCAACTCCTAAAACTGTTACGGTTCCGACCTGCATCAAATCGCCCCAGGCCTGGGCTAAACCGCGCCTTGGGTTACCCGGCACCTGCCTGGCCCCAGCTTCATGCCTTAATTGCCAAAAAAGTTCGGCAACCTTCATCAAACCAGCCGCGGCAATTGGATTTCCCACACCCAAAAGACCACCAGACGGACAAACCGGAAGATCACCATTTCGCTGGGTTACACCGCTAGCTGTCAGCTTAGCGGCCTCACCTTTCTTACAAAAACCTAATCCCTCTAAATGATGTAATTCTTTGTAGGCAAATGGGTCGTAAGGTTCAACTATGTTAATTTCCTTACGAGGTTCTTTTATGCCGGCCATATTATACGCCATACGCGCAGCTTTTTCAACGTATGTCGGGAAATAAAGGTCACGGTTAGTCCAGTAGGCTGAGTCAAGACTCCAACCAACCCCTTCAATCCAAACCGGCTTCCTAGTTATTTTCTTGGCTTTTTCTTCCGATGCCAATACTAGCGCTACAGCTCCGTCCGTTACCGGACTTACCATTAAGCGATGAACCGGCCAAGCAAGAATTTCGGAAGCTAAAATATCCTTCACGGTAAGATTAGCTCCTAAAAGAGCGGACGGATGGTCTAACGCATTCTTTTTATTCTTAACGGCTACCAAAGCAATTTCTTCAAGTGATATACCGTGAACAGACATATATCTGTTCATTTCAAGAGCGAATATCCAGATAAGATTTGGCCCAAGCGGACGTTCAGTAGTATGATCAAAAATAGATAAAAATGCCGATTGAGGATGAGGCTGTAAAGGAGACATTTTCTCTTCACACACAACCAGACATGTATCAAACATTCCCGACGCAATATTATACCAGCCTTGTATAGGCGTAAAAACTCCGGTTCCGCCGCCCACATAAGACCTCATATAAGGTTTACGATAAGCACCGCTGGCATCCGAAAGATATTCGCCCTTCATATGCACACCATCAAACGCATCCGGACCCGTGCCATGACAAACGCAATCAATTTTATCTAACGTAAGCTCACATGAATCAAGCGCCATCTTTGTCGCATTATAAGTAATTTCTTTTGGCGTTTCAAGAGCACGCCTAACAAACTTAGTAATCCCGGCGCCAACTACTGCCACTTTTCTTAAACCCATAATTCCTCCGATACTATATTTAATTACTTTCTCAGAATTACTACTGCTCCGGTCGTAGTCGGTATACCGCGCCAGCTCTGAACAAGAGCTGTCTTGGGATTATTTAATTGCCTTTTACCGGCATCCTTTCGTAATTGGATTATGGCTTCAATTGCCCGGTAAAGGCCGGTAGCTTCGAGCATATTTCCCCAGCCCAGGCTACCACCAGAGACATTAACGGGCAAATTCCCTTTTATACCAGTGGCTCCGCTTTCCAGAATTTTACCGCTTTCTCCAAACTTACAAATATTCAATGCTTCTAAATGCTGCAGTTCTTTATACGCGTAAGTGTCGTCAATTTCGAATAAGTCTATCTGGGAAGCTGGGTTTTTTATACCAGCCATTTTATACGCCTGTTCTGCAGCCAGCCTGGTATAAACCGCATGAACCCAATCTCTTGTTTCAAGCCAAGGCGTATCCGAATTCCAACCCACACCACTAATCCATACAGGATCAGCCTTTAATTTTAAATCCTTTAATTTTTCTTCTGAAATAAGAACCATAACAATAGCTACGTCTGAGTGCTCACTGATGTGAAACCGGTTCAAAGGGCTTGATACAGGCTCAGAACACAACACATCATCCATAGTAATTTGCGTTGCAAATACTCCGCCTGGATTCAAAAACGCGTTGGTTCGATTCTTTACCACAACCTGGGCGCACTGTTCGATTGTGTTCCCGCTCTCATGAAGATATCGGTTCATTTCCATTCCGGCTATATAATGCGGATTAACACTGAGCGGACGATTAAATACCGGATCAGTAGCAAAGTTTATTATTTGGTCATGATTAACAATATTCGAAGCTTTACTGTGCGTTTCAACCACAGCTATATCAAATAATCCCGTCATAACCTGCATGTAGGCAGCGGCTAAACCCTGAAGCCCATCACCGGCAATTGTGTGAACCGGCTTTAAGGGAACTCCAAGCTGATCGGGCGTATATTCGTCAAATATGCTGACACCTTCGTTAAAGTCTTCCGCACAAGTCGTTACACACTGAACATCCTGAGCGGTAACCCCCGCTTCGGCGTAGGCTCTTACGGCCGCTTCGTATGTCATCTCTCGGTATGACAAATCGGGTGTAGCAACCCTAGGTATTGAATATCCGATTCCGGCAATTGCAACCCGTCTTTTTCCTGAAACATCTGCCATATCGCCATTCCTTTCATAAAGGACTCAAGCCAGTAAAACCATAGCGTACAGTATATACTTATCGAAAAGTTGCGCTCTCCCGATCTATTCAAGCTAAAACTGACTTACTATTTAATACGGTAACCTGTTTGGAATCTTTTCGATTTCCTGACTGCAGTATTCAAATAGTTAATAATTTCTTTAAGAGGTGCACCGGGTGTAAAAAGCCTACCGATGCCATTTTTAGTAAGTTTTCTTATATCCTCATCAGGTATAATTCCACCACCGGTCAACAACACATCTTTAAGCCCATGTTCCTTCATAAGGTTTTTCACTTTAGGGAATATGGTCATATGCGCTCCGGAAAGAATTGAAAGCGCTACCACATCAACATCTTCCTCTATCGCAGCCTGGACTATCATTTCAGGAGTCTGATGCAACCCGGTATAAATGACTTCCATGCCCGCATCACGAAGGGCACAAGCAACCACTTTCGCTCCGCGGTCATGTCCATCTAACCCCGGCTTACCAATCAAAACCCTTATTTTTCTTTCCATACTATAGATATTTAGCAGGCATTATAAACCATTAGATTATAAAGAGAAATAGGCCTAAAGTCAAGAAAATGAGTTCTTTAGCAGTTATTTTTAGCATTAAATGATGAATTACCAGTAATTTGAGGGTTCCTTATACTCTTTGAATTCTTCCCGCAAAACCTGTATAATCTCGCCCAAAGTCGTATAATTACGGGCGGCATCAAGAAATCTAGGCATTAAATTAGAGCCGTCTTTAGCTGCGTGACGAATGGACTCCAAAGATTCCTTAACCTTTTTGTTATTACGCGATTTATGTAAATTCTTTAAACAATGACACTGTTCACGCTCAACTTTGGCCCTTATTTTTAATACTTCAATCGGCAATCCCTCTTTCTCAACAAAGTCATTTATACCAACGATTATACGCTTCTTCGACTCTATCTCCTGCTGGTACTGGTAAGCCGACTTAGCTATTTCCTTCTGGAAAAACCCCTGCTCTATTGCTGGTATAACCCCTCCTATTTTCTCAATCTGTTCAAAATACCTCTCGGATTCCTGTTCCATTTGATTAGTCAATGCCTCTATGTAATAAGAACCACCTAAAGGATCGATTGTTTTTGTTACCCCGCTCTCACAAGCTATAATCTGTTGAGTACGCAAAGCAATCGTAACGGCTTTTTCCGTAGGTAACGCCAGAGTCTCATCCATAGAGTTTGTATGCAAACTCTGAGTTCCACCTAATACAGCGCTCAACCCCTGATAAGCCGTTCTAATTATATTGTTTTCGGGCTGCTGAGCTGTCAAGGTACACCCGGCCGTCTGAGTATGAAATCTTAAAGTCCAAGAACGAGGATCTTTTGCCTTGTATTTGTCTCTCATGCGCCTGGCCCAGATCCTCCGAGCCGCGCGATATTTGGCAACTTCCTCAAAAAAGTTTAGATGCGAATTAAAAAAGTGCGATAGCCTCGGCGCAAAAACATCAATATCAAGCCCAGCCGCAATACCGGCCTCAACATAGGCGAAACCATCGGCCAACGTAAATGCCAATTCCTGAACCGCAGTAGCCCCAGCTTCTCGAATATGATAACCGCTTATTGATATGGTATTCCATTTTGGAACGTGTTTTGAGCAATGCGCCATTATATCAGTGATAATCCGCATGGACGGCTTAGGCGGAAATATCCATGACTTCTGTGCGATATATTCTTTAAGCAGGTCGTTTTGAATGGTACCCCTCAGCTTAGCCGAAGGCACCCCTTGTTTCTCCCCGACCGCTATATAGAAAGCCAGCAGAATACCAGCCGGCGCATTTATGGTCATTGAGGTCGAGATTTTATCCAGCGGAATACCTTCAAACAGATTTTCCATATCTGCCAATGATGAAATAGCTACTCCGCATCGACCGACTTCGCCCTTGGCCATAAAATGATCGGAATCATACCCCATAATCGTGGGCATATCAAAAGCCACTGAAAGCCCGGTCTGACCCTTGCTAAGCAAAAATTTATATCGTTTATTCGTGTCCTTAGCAGTGCCAAATCCGGAAAATTGCCTCATAGTCCAAAGCTGGCCTAAATACATGTCGGGATGAATACCTCTGGTATAAGGGAATTTACCCGAATCACCAAGATCTCGGGTATAATCAAGATTTGCAACATCGTCAGGGGTGTAAACAATCTTAGTCATAATACTTATCTGGTTTTTACTTTGACCATCCTTAATATCTTGTCCCGAAATTCATAAACATTCCCCTTGCCATTATAAATATTCTTAAGACCCTTGTCAAATATTGCGCTAATCTTATGATGCTTAAGTATTTTATCCTCTAATCCGTTTGAAATCAAAGATTTAACACGATGCTTCAATATTTGTATCCGGCGCTCCTCTAAAAGACCGGCCTTTTCTATTTGCTCCAGATATAGGCTTAATTTATCGACTAACTCCTTTACCCCAATAGCCTTATTAGCTTGAGTCACCATCACGGGTATCTTATTCTTTGTACTTATCTCCAATGTGTTATTAAGATTTGTCACAAAGGCTTCAACACCGGGACGATCGGCCTTATTAACAACAATAATATCGGCTATTTCCATAAGGCCTGCTTTCATGGCCTGTATCGAATCCCCTGATTCCGGCGAAAGAACAACCAATGTTATATCAACAGTTTTAAATATTTCTATTTCGGACTGGCCTACCCCGACTGTTTCAACTATTATATAATCTTTACCGCTGGCCTCAAGCACATCAGTCACCTCAGAAGTGGTACGGCAAATCCCTCCCAGATAACCCCTGGTAGCCATACTCCTGATAAATACTCCATTATCAACTCCCAGCCGCTGCATCCTGATACGATCACCCAGAATCGCACCTCCGCTGAAAATACTGGTTGGATCAACCGCCACTATCCCGACAGTTTTATTGCTTTGGCGCAAAGATAATGTGATTTCATTTACCAGAGTGCTTTTACCAACGCCTGGAGGCCCGGTAACACCTATCCGATAGGCTTTATGTTTAATGCTTGAGTGAATTGACTTAAGAAGTTCCAACGCGCCGCAATTATTATTTTCCACCAGCGAAATAGCCTGGCTGACAGCTAATTTATCGCCCTTCATTATTTTAGCAGTCAATTTTCTCATTTATTTCCTAATAACTCCCGGCTGATAACAAGCTTCTGAATCTCCGAAGTTCCTTCATAAATCTCTGTTACCTTAGCATCCCTGAAATAGCGCTCAACTGAAAATTCCTTGATATAGCCCCAGCCACCGTATATCTGGATTGCCTCCTTGGCGGCTTTATTGCACATGGTCGAAGCAAATAATTTCGCCATGGACGCTTGTTTTGTATGAGGCAATCCACCGTCCCTCAACACTGCTGCCTGGTAAGTAAGCAATCTTGAGGCCTCTATGTCAGTAGCCATTTCAGCTAATTTCCAGCGGATAGCCTCAAATTCAGATATTTTCTTGTCAAACTGCACCCTTTCCTGGCAGTATTTCAATGAGTCATCCAGACAGGCTTGCGCAATCCCGACGCATTGCGTGGCAATTCCGATACGCCCGCTGTTTAATAATCCCATGGCGACATCAAAACCATGATCTTCTTTATCGAGCATATTCCCCGCCGGTACCGGAGTATCATCGAATACTAATTCACACGCAGCGGCTCCGCGCACCCCCATTTTATCCTCCTTAGGCCCGCGCTTAAGCCCGGGCAAATCAGCGTCCACCAAAAATGCCGATATGCCCTTATTTTTAGGAACCGACGGATTGGTTCGGGCAAAAGCCACTATCAGCCCGGCAATCTGTCCGTTGGTCAAAAAGGTCTTAGTCCCATTGAGAATATATTTATCGCCCTTTTTAACCGCGGTCGACTGGAGCGATGCCGCATCGCTTCCGGAATTGGGCTCGGTCAAGGCATAGGCGCCGATAATCTTGCCGCTGGCTAAATCCGGCAGGTATTTCCTCTTCTGCGCTTCAGTGCCATACTTTATTAAAGCATTGCAAACAAGCGAATTATGCACCGATAATGTTACTGAGGTTGAGGCGCAAACATGGCTGATTTCCTCAAGAGCCAGCACCAAGGATAAAAGATCCAATCCGGCCCCGCCGTATTGTTCCGGCACCAGGATACCCCAAAAACCGATTTCTCCCAGCTTCTTAATTATCTCATCTGGGATATTTTGATCACGGTCTATATCCTTAGCCACCTTAGCCAACTCGCTCCGGGCAAAGTCACGAGCCGTATCACGGATAAGCCGTTGCTCTTCAGTCAGGTTAAACATAGAACATTCTAGGTATATTAATACTGCTGATTGTCAATAAAATTGATATGCTTGATTATGCGACCGGATTGCGATTACAGGCCTGCCGACACTAAATATATCCCCTCAAGCGTTAGATTTGGAACAAATATACACTTATCCGCCAAATACGGATTCAGAATAACCGCATCCCCACCGGTAATTATAATTTTAGGTTTGGATTTCAGGCGGCTGGATATCCTTTTTACCACCTCATTAATCAACCCGACCACGCTAAAAAATACCCCTGAAGCCATTGCGGATTCGGTATTATTACCTATGACAGAAACAATCTTATCCATTCGGATTAAAGGCAGTTTCTCACAATTCTGATACAATGCCTGAGCCATCACATTCAAACCCGGCGCGATTACCCCGCCGACAAATTCACCTTTCTTAGAAACCACATCTATAGTAATGGCTGTCCCAACATCAATAACTAAAGTCTGTGTTTTCGTCCTCCGATATGCGGCCAATGCGTTAAGAAGCCTATCCTGCCCTACCATCGAAGAGTTTATCGTCCGGTTAGCTATCGGCACACTCAGATCTTTCCCTATCTTAATTACTCCGATGCCGAAAAGCCTCCTTACCAGCTTAACCACCGACTTATCCATCCTCGGGCAGGTCGAGGCCATAACAGCCACATTTACAGCTGATTTATACGTTGTGTTCGCGGAGCGGTATGGCTCGGTGGCGCCAAATGAAGACAGGTCTTTTACTCCGAATCTGCGGCGAGAAATGAGTTCCCGCAAATCGTTGTGAGCCATTACTTCCGAGGCAACCAGCTTGCCCGAATCATTAAAACATCCAAAATGAACCCGGGAATTACCGACATCAATAGCCAGAATCATATCTTAAAGTTAAAGTCGCCGCCGCTCTGCTGCGACCCTTTGACTATGCCTCTGATTTCGAGCTTAAGCTCGTCCGGATTATCCGCAGCAGCCAGCGCACTTTCCAGGCTTATCAATCCTTCCTGGTAAAGCGACCTAAGTGATTGGTTAAATGTCTGGGTGCCGTAGTATTTTGAACCATCATATATGGCCTTATAAAGTTCCCTGGTCTTGCCTTCGGACAACAGTTCCTTAACAGTCGGGGTTGTCAACATCAATTCAACCGCCGGAACCACGCCCTGCCCGTCCAGTCTGGGCAATAGCCGCTGGGAAATACAACCCATCAAAAGCAACGACATCTGCTGCCTAAGGAAGGTATGCTCGTGCGGCGGATAGAAGTTGAGAATACGTTCCACCGTCTGGTATGCATTCAAGCTGTGAAGCGTGCTGATAACCAGGTGACCAGTTTCGGCCGCGCCGATAGCCGCATCCATCGTGGTTTTATCACGCATTTCGCCGATCATGATTATATCCGGCGCCTGCCTGAGGCAATACTTCAGCGCCGTCGCAAAACTATCCGTATCAATCCCGACCTCACGCTGGTCGAAAACAGCCTTATCCTCGATAAAAAGGTATTCAATCGGGTCTTCAATCGTAATAATATGCTTTGGCACGGTCTGGTTAACGTAGCTAAGCATACTGGCAATGGTCGAAGACTTGCCGCTGCCGGCCGTGCCGGTAACCAGTACTAAACCGCGTGGCGAAAGAATCAATTTCTGTAACTGTGCCGCCGGCATCTTGAGTTTATCCAGGGCCGGGATATTGGACTGGACATAACGAAAAACCATGCCAACATTACCGCGCTGCTTGAATATGTTGGCACGAAACCGGCCCACCCCGAAAACCTCATATGCCGTATCAAGTTCATTCTTATGCTCAAATATCTTGCGCTGCTCCGGAGAAGTTATCTCCTCAAAAACCTTCTTCATTATCTCAACCGTAACCTTCTGGTTGCCCAACGGCTGTATGGTGCCGCTTACCTTCATGGTCGGGATACTGTCCGGCTTCAGGAACATGTCCGATGCCTTGTGCGCTACCATGGTGGCGAATAAAGTCTTGCTGTCAAAAATAGCTTCCATATCATCCTTCCTTAAATACTAAATATTATTACTTGGAAGTAGATTACAGTTTCCCGGCTGCCCGGTCAAGAGAAATTATGAAAGAATTACTCTTTACCATTATTTTCGATATCATCACGATAAGGCTTAATTTCGACCCCGTTTGCCCGGAATGACAAGGTCACCGCGCCGCATTCATAACTTGATAACACCCTGATGCCGTTGTTCCGGCATAATTCCAGCAACCCTTCGGCCAGCCGCTTTCCGTCGCTGTTAAGAAGAGCGTACCGCGGCTTGACGCTATTTATGAACTCAGGCATAAAACTGCTCGAGAATCCGTGATGCGGCAGTTGCATAACTGCTATGCCTGTCAAGCTCAACGGATTGCTCATCAGCCTTCCGATACCCTTCTTCTCGATATCGTTGCATAAAAGCGTGCCATTCCCCAACCTCAGCACCAGAGAAGTATCGTTGTAATAACTTTTGTGATAAGCCATGCCGTCCGGAGGACCGAGCACCTCCGCATTGAAATTATCCCCAATTGGTATGATATTCCCCGGACGAACAATCTTTGCCGTCAAACCAGTCATAGCCAGCAACCGCCGCCCAGCTTCGTACTCGCTGAAATACCGGCTGGTAAACAGCTCCTTGATGGTAAACCTGTCCGCCAGAGAAATCACTCCGCTGATATGGTCAGGATGCGGATGCGAAAGTACCAGGTTATCAATCCGGGTTATGCCCCGCTGCCAGAAATATGGCGCGATAATGCCCTTGCCGATATCCCGGTTCCCGAAAGTTCCGGCGTCAAACACCACCACCCGCCCGTCCGTGGTCTCCAGGACGAAGGCCGAGCCCTGCCTGACGTCAAGCATGGTCAGCGTCACCGCATCCGGCGCCCGGTAAAACGGCGAACGCCCGGACAATCCGGACCAAGCTATCCACAGCGCCGTTAACCCCAGCATCATCATAATTGCCGCTTTAGCGCCCAAGCTCAGATAACGGACGCCCCTGTTCTTGCCGACCAGAAGCAAACTGGCGAAAAACAGCCCATAAAATACTTTGACGAACCATAGCGGTATATCTGGCAGATAAATATAAGCCAGCGGAATCTGCGCCATCAACTCCACCAGGCTGTTTATCAACCAGCACAGCGAATGCGCCACTAATACCGTCACTATCTCGCCGACCAGAATAAACGGCAGTGTCATAAATCCCAACAACATCAAAACAAATATCAGACCGGACAACACAATATTGGACAGGAATGCCACGGGCGTGATAATATGAAAATAATATAAGGTCAGTAAAATTATGCCACCCCAAACGGACATTGAAACCGCAACTGAGGCCATCAGGTCCTTCTTAACGGTGCGAACAGCCTTCTGCAAAAAGGTCTGAGGCAATATATAAACCAATGCCTCTTCGGGCACAGGTCGACCTAGTAAAATACGCAACATCCGCGGCGACAGAACAATAATAAACAATACCGAAATAAACGACAGCTGCGCCCCGATGTTGAACACCTCAAGCGGATTAAAAAGCGTAATTATCAAAGCCGCCAGCGACAAGCTGTTCAGGCTGTTCGGCTTGCGGTTGAATAAATCAGCGCCCAGGAAACAGAATACCATCACCAGCGACCGGATAATAGGCGTGTATAAACCGGTCAGCGCCGTGTAGCCGACCGCCGCAATCAGCGTAATCACTATGCGCAGCTGGCCGGTAACCCCAATCCACCACAAGACCATAAAGCAGATAGCCACAACAATAGCCAGGTGCAGGCCGCTGACCGAAAGGTAATGGATTGTCCCGGTCCGCATAAACTTGTCCTGGATATCCTGCGGAAACGACGACCGGTCTCCCAGCAAAAGGGTTTTTATCAGTGAAGCGGTGTTAGCCAGCGATTGTCCATCGAAGAACGGCACGCGTTGAGCCGAAAACATCCGGTCTATCTTGCCGGAAACAGCCCGCCTGATGCCGTAGACCAGGCCCAGCGCCGGGTTGCCCTGCCCTCTGGCCAGCACCTGAATCCTCGACGCGTCAGAACACTTCAGAATCCGGGAAATCCCCTGACGCGCCAAGTACTGCCGGTAATCAAACTCGCCCGGGTTGGTCGGCCCGGCCGGGGTATACATCAGCCCGGTCAGACCGATCCGGTCGCCATATTTGATATGCCCGGCCGATCCTGTAAAGTTGACCCGAACCAGCCCGCTCACCGTTGAAGTAACACCATCCCTGGCAATCAACTGAACGCCCAGCACAAAATTACCGTAAGGCTTTTCCGGTCGCGAGTCCTCGTAAAGCGGACTGGGCTGGGCCTGGTAAATAACCGGGTCTTCGGTAACGATACCTTCAGCATAAACCGATATGTTTACCGAATGCAGGCGCGACAGATGATTATCTGGCAGACGCTGCGCTAAATCCATCCGGTACATCCCGCCAACAAAACACATTGTCAGAATAATTGAGGTACGCAGCAATCGCCATCGTTTTAACAGGTACAGAATCGTTAATAGCGCACCCAGGAATATCAAGACCGGCAGGATGTGAACAGGTAACGGGGTAATCAGGTAATCCGCGGTAAAGATACCGCCGATGAATGCGACGGCAGCCCAGTATAGCGGCTTAGGCGGAGTTAATATATCCACTGTATATTACAGGCCCAGATCAACGCTGATGGATTTCATGGCGTCCAGCGATATCTGCAGGAACCTGTCCAAATCCATGCCCAGGGCCGAGCAGTTGTTCATGGCGTCACGGTTGGCGCCGGCCGCAAAGCGCTTCTCTTTCATCCGGCTTTTGGCGAACGGCACATCCACGGCTGACAGCTTCTTATCCGTCCGAATCAGGGCGCAGGCCACCAGAAAACCCGTTACCGGATCGGCGCAATAAATCGCCTGCTCCATCGGCGTCAAACGCTCTTTCTTGTTGGCATGAGCCTTTATGGCGTCGATGATATCCGCGCCCAAATCAGTGTCCTTGAGCATCTCGGCCGTGACCAGCGCGTGCCGCTCCGGAGACGACTTGGTCTCTTCGTAATCCAGGTCGTGGAGCAACCCGGCCATAGCCCAACTGGCCTCGTCCTGCTTGAGTTCCCTGGCCAGCGATTTCATCACCGCTTCAACGGCCAGGATGTGCTTTCTTAGATTGGCGTTGGTTATTTTGGACTGGACCAATGCCCATGCTTCGTCTCTGTTCATAATCATTTGGGCGGCGACACCTTGATGACGCCGCTCCCACCTTCCTTCACTTTAGCTTCAATCCTATCCCACTGGCCGATCTGGGTCGGACCGCTGCCGCTGGTGAATATTATTATCTCGTCTGATTCGACCAGGGTTTTGTTATGCCAGACTTTGACCTTGTGATTAGACTTGATATTTATCTGCCCGGTTTCCGGCGACCATTCCAGGCATTCACCCTGGGCCCAGCTTTCAGCCATACCCATTATCATGACGTTGCCATCGGCCCGCATCTTGCTCAGCGTGTTTGATATCGGGTCGAACGACAGCACCAGCTTGTCCGCTTCCAGCTGGCCGAGTATCGACATCTCAGTGCCGCTGACCGGATTCTGGTCCTGGTTCATACGAACGCTATTCTGGAAAACTATCCGGCCGTCGGACATATACGCCTGGATATCGTCCTTGGCGGTGATATTAATCCGGCTGGTATCGGACGTGCCGCTGATGGGCGCCTCGAGCACCACCCGCTTCTCGCCCTTGAGCGTCAGTATATTCTGGGCCGTGCGCATATAGAGCGTCCGGGCCACGAAATTAAGCGTGCTGGTCTTGAGGTTGGCCAGCGTATTCTCGGTGGCCGTAAAAACCACCGTTCCGGCAATGTCGTCACGGATGAAGGTGTCCGACGAAGCGCTCCAGTCCGAACCGCTCACCGTCGACTGGCTCTCGATACGCACCCCGCCGAAGGCCCGGGTATTATTGAGCATATACTCGTTCAGCTTGGTCTGGGGATTGATGGTCCGCACCACCAGCACCTCCAGATGGTCGGTATAAAGCTTGGTCGGCCCCTGGGTCAACACCACCTGGCCGGTAAAGCTGATGCGCCGGCTGTCGTTTTCCTGCCGGAACGATGCCGGCACGGCTATCATACTGTCATTGGCCGCGATGGTGGTCTGGCCGGACGCGGAACTATCTCCGGCCGGCTGTGCTGCCTGGTTGAAAAGTAACGGACTGAACCCCAAACCACTCATCCGCACCTGTATCAGCTGGTGGAATGAAAAAGCCTCCAGGTTACTCTGGCCGGTGAAGCCTTTGCCGGTGATGAATATATGCGGCGCCTCTTTAACCACCCCGCTTTCGCCGGACGGCTGTTCCAGCCAGTGTGTGATGCTCACGAAATCGGTCGACGATATCACCTTCGAGGCCATATCCATGGCCAGCTCCTCGGCCGTGAGTTTGTTAGTGATATCGGTTCCGCCCAGATTATTCTTCTTCTCCCACTGGGCGATGATGGCGCCCTTGAGCGCCGCGAAATTATCGTTCTTGCGGATGACGGCCTCATTGGCATGTATCAGGACCCGGCCCGGATCAACCGCCGGCTGGGCGGTGTCCGTCGGCGTAACGCCTGACTCGGGATAATATATCATCTCCAGTCCCTGGACCGTGACGTTGTTCTCGCCCCGAATCACGGCCGTCCGGCCGCGCGATTCCCAGAGCAGTTTGTCGTCCTGGTAATGGGCGTAGCTCCAGTTGGTGACGTTCTGTCCGATTTCCTTTATGCGCGGAGCCGTCGGTTCAGCCGGATTGGGCTCCTGGGCCGGCGCCAGCGCCGTAACCAGAATCACAAAAACCAGCAGCCAGATGATATGTCTGTCAGGCATTTTCATACCGGGGCAGGATTATTTCTTTCCATTTACCCTGAGCTTTAAGAATCTTCTCGGCCAGCTCGCGGATGGCGCCGTCGCCGCCGGCGCGCTTGGTCACGTACTTGGCGTGTTGCTTCACCTCGGGACGGGCGTTCTGAACGGCCACTGGGAACCCCACCCGCTTCATAATCGGGATGTCCATCAAATCATCGCCTACGTAACAGACATCGCGGGCAGATATCTTGTATTTCCTTAGAATCCCAGGCAGAACATCCTGCTTGCGCTGGACGTCCTGGTGTATCTCGGCGATACCCACCTGCTTGGCCCGATAGAGCGTGGCCTTGATTTTGCGCCCGCTGATGATGGCGGTAATGATTCCGCAGCGCTTAAGGTAAACTATGCCCGAACCGTCGTAGACGTCAAAAACCTGGGTCTCGTTACCCTTACAATCGATGTGTATCCGGCCGTCGGTCAATACGCCGTCCACATCCATTATGACCATCTTGATTTGTTTCAGGTTCATACGATATCAGCCGCCAGGATATCCTGGACATCAAGCATCCCTACCGACCGGCCTTTGGCGTCAATAACCGGCAGTTCGTCTATCTTCCTGTCCCGGAGTATCCGGAACGCCTCGCTCAGCAGTTTATCCGCCTGAATCACGGTCGGGTGTCTGGTCATTACTTTAGATAAAGGCTGGTTGATGACGGACGGGTCTTTGCCGATGTGCCGCCTCAGGTCGCCGTCGGTGAATATGCCCACCAGCTTCTTGGTGCTATCGATGATGCTAACCGCGCCGGCCCGGCTTTTGGTAATGGCCGATATCGCCTCGCGGATGGTCCGGTTCTGGTTCATCATCGGATGTCGGTTGCCGGTGCGCATAACGTCGGCCACCTTGAGCAGTTTCCGGCCCAGCTCGCCGCCCGGATGATAAAAGGCGAACTGCTCCCGGGAAAACTTTCTATTCTTGATGACGGTCAGCGCGATGGCGTCGCCCAGGGCCAGTAATGCCGTGGTGCTGGCCGACGGCACCATACCCCACTCGCACGATTCTCTTATGTAGCCGGTCTCGAGCACCACGTCGGCGTGCTTGCCCAAAAGCGACCGGGCCGAACTGGTGATGGCCACGATTCTGGCGCCTATCTTCTTCAGGGACGGCAATAACCTGATGATTTCCTCGGTCTCGCCGCTGTTGGACAGCGCCAGGACCACGTCGTCGCGGGTAACCCGGCCCAGATCGCCGTGGTATGCCTCAGCCGGATGCAGGTATAAAGACGGCGTGCCGGTCGAAGCCAGCGTAGCCGATATCTTCTGTCCGATGATGCCGGCCTTGCCCATGCCGGTGACCACCACCCGACCCTTGCAGTTAAGCACCATATTTATGGACTTCTTGAAGGCGTCCTTCATTCCGGCCTGGCCCAGCTTGCGGCTGAGCGAACTAATGGCCGCTATCTCCGTGTCCAGTATCCGCTTGGCGTATTGATAGTAATTCATATATAACCTATTTTCGGATAATCTTATTCTTTAATCTATAAAATATTATAATCGTCGGGTTGTCAAGTCTTAGTGCCAGTTCGAATTTATGAGTTATCCCTAGACCCTGAGGGGTCTTGGGACAAGCCCCGCAGGCTATCCCGGTGCGTAGCCTCCTGTAAGGACTTATAGGGACAAGAACCCTCACGGGCTGGCAGTGCCTTTCAAAAGACTCAGGGTAAACTGAAGCCTCCTGTAAGGACTTATCCCGCTTTAGCGGGGCTAGTGGCAGTAGCCTTATCCTTAATATCTGCGTTGATCTGCGTCCTATTTGACGTCCGGGGCTACTTTCTTATCAAACTGGATTTTATCCTTGTTGGCCTTGTACCATTCCTCCCACTCCTCGGGCTTCTCGAATGACTGGTCGGTGATGTTATTGAGGTAGGACTTAACCAGCGCCAGCGCGTCCGTATCTGAGCCCTTGAGGATGTTAAAAAGCGCCCGGACCTGGAAGCGGTCGCCCAGGGTGATGGTCATAATCAGCGCCTTGGCCTTTATCAGGTCGCTCTTGTCGGTGTTGTATTTCTGGATAAGCATCTTGGCCGTGGCCGCCGACACCGGCGGCTGGGTCGGCAGTCCGCCGAACTTGGCCGCGTGCGGACCGACGATGTCGTTCATGCTCGACAACTGCGGCATCGGCTCGTCCGTCTGCAACAGGTAAAGCATCTCCAGCACCAGCAACCGGGTCCGGTCATCGGGCGGCTTGGAGCCGGTACAGGCATCGAGTATCCGGAATATCTCCTTGCGCAGGCATTTATAATAGCTGAAAAAATACAGGCCGTAAGCGGCCTTGAGCCTTATATTGGCGTCGCTGTTGCGCACCTCGACGTTGAGCACGCCGATGGCCTTATCCTGGAGCGTCACCAGCAAGTTGACCATACCGTCCAGTTGCATGGTGTCGCCGTTCTTGATTTCAGCGCGCAGGTTGTCCTCCAGCTTCGGTCCGGCCGGTTCCTTGGCCGCCGTGGCCGTGGCTGTAATACTGCCCGAAGCGGCCTTGGGCTTCTTGGTTTTCTTCGGCTCTTCCTGCTTGGGCTTGGGTATCAACAACAGCGCGATGAGGATGATAATACCGCCAACTATGATGGGGATGAAAGCCCGGAAGCGCTTATAGAAAGCCATGGCCGCCGAATCCATCTGGGACGGGTCGTCCTTTATGTGCACTCCGCACTTGGGACAGACAAACGACTCCGGCGGAATGGGCGACTCGCAGGTCGGGCACGGCATGGTCTCATCCTCACTACTTTCATCCGCCTCGTTCAGCGCAAATGTCTGAGCCTTAGGCTGGTTGTCGTCCAACGGTTTCAGGTCGATGGGCATATCCAGCGGCGGAGGCACCAAGTTGACATTGGCGCAGCCCGGGCACTTGACCATTTTGCCGGCCAGCTCGTCCCGGACCTGGAGCTTCTTCCCACATAAGCAGTTGAATGATACCATAACCGGTAATATAACAGACCGGAATTTCCTGTCAATGATTTTGGACTAAGGCTAACTCCACTAACTCTTTAAACTCTTCAAACTTCCTAAATAATTCCCTTGACAGGATTGGCCGGTTTGGTATACAAGGCATTATGAAGCAGTTGCTGGTCATCTCCCTGTTGATAATCCTGGCCCTGGCCGGTTGCGGGGATGACAAAAAGAATACTCCGGCCACCACTGCCCCGCCCCAACAGGTAACTCCTGAGCAAACGATGCCATCGGTGCAGTCGCCTGTTACTAAAACGCCTATAACACCCACCAAACAAGCTGATGTAAAGATAGATAGCGGAAGCAGTATTTCATCTGAGGAATCCCGTAAGAAACAGATAAAAGAACTAGTGGCCCAACTCTCAAGTCAAGACCAGGACAAACGAGTCATGGCTGTAAATGCCCTTAGCCAACTAAATGCTAAAGAGGCCATACCAAATATTACCAAATTATTGCAGGATAATGACTCAGAAGTTCGCGAGTCATCTGTACGTGTATTGGGAATACTTGGTGCTAAAGATGCAATCCCCGAAATTATCAAACTATTACAGGATAGCGACCAGAAAGTTCGGAACTCGGCGGTTTATGCATTGGCGTCGCTTGAAGCCACTGAGGCAATTCCGGCGATTACAAAATTATTAAAGGATGCTGTGCCCGATATACGCTGGGCGACCGCTTATGCGTTGGGGAACCTTAACGCCAAAGAGACAATCCCGGACCTTATACTATTATTTCAGGATACTGACCCATATGTCCGCGCGTCGGCTATTGACGCATTAGCAGACCTCAACGCTAAAGAGACAATACCAGCCATTACTAAATTATTACAGGATAACGACCCGAATGTTCGTGCGTCGGCTGTTCAGGCTATGGGGGAGCTCGGTTCCGAGGAAACAATCCCGATTGTTAGCAAATTCTTATACGATAATGACCGGGGTATTCGCTATGCTGCTCTCGATGCATTGTCAAGGCTTGACGCTGAAGAATTCATCCCGGCTATCACCGGGTTACTACAAGATATTGACCCCTATATTCGCGGCGGTGCCGCTTATGCATTGCTAGTACTTAGAGCTCAAGATGCGGTCCCGAATATTATCCAATTATTACAGGATAATGACTCACAGGTTCGCCGGTCTGCTATTCATGCCCTGGGATATCTTGGCACTAAGGAAACAATCCCAATTATAACTAAATTATTACAGGATGATGATTCATGGGTTCGTAAAACGGTTATAGCGTCTTTGGGACAACTCGGTGCTAAAGAAGAAATCCCCACCATAGCTGGATTATTACAGAATAGTGACCCAGAAGTTTGCATTGCTGCTATTGAATCATTAACTCAACTTGGTGATAAAGAATCCATACCAGGTATTACTAAGTTATTGCAGAATAGCAATGCGGGAGTCCGCCGGTCGGCTATTTATGCCTTAGGCCAGCTTGGCGTCAAAGAAGCTACCCCTGAAATTATTAAGCTATTGCAAGATGATAGTCAGAATGTCCGGCAATCAGCGGTCAATACATTAAGAATGCTTAGTGCTAAAGAAGCAATCCCAAACATTACTGAATTATTACGAGATAGTGATAAAATGGTTTGTTTATCTGCAATTGAGGCATTGGGGCAACTAAAAGCTAAGGATGCAATTCCTAACATTACAAAGTTTTTACAAGACAGCAGCCCAAATTTGCGTTCTCAGGCTGCTTATACTTTAGCATCTCTTGAAGCAACAGAAACCATCCCAAATATAACAAAGCTGTTGGAAGATAGAGATGAAAGGGTTCGTAGGTCTGCCAGTTCTACATTGGGTTCCCTTGGCGCAAAAGAAACAATACCAAATATCTCTAAACTACTGAAGGATAGCGATAAATGGGTTAGGTATTCAGCGATTAATGCACTGGGCGAGCTTGGGGCTAAAGAGTCAATCCCCCAAATTACCGGATTACTACAAGATAGCGACTCAGATATTAGGGAAGCCGCTAATTACGCATTAGGTACCATTGGTTCCAAGGAAGTAATTCCTGATGTCATTAAATCATTACAGGATAATGATCTTTGGGTCCGCTACTCAGCCGTTTATGCTTTAGGAAAACTTGGAGCCAAAGAAGCTATTCCAACCCTTACCAAGCTATTACAGGATAGCGACCCAAATATCCAATGGATAGCTGCAACTGCTCTGAAAGAGATAAGCGTGGAAGTGGACGATAAGTCTAAGTAGTCCATTGAGTCCATGGAGTCTGAGGAGTCCGGTTGGTTAAACCCTATAGACCCTCAAACCCCACAAACTCTTTCACCTTTCGTGCCTTCGTGGTAATACTCACAACTCCACGACCTGTATTTCCAGTTTCAAATTGGCGCCTTCAACGATGTACAGGCAGTAGGAATTACCCGGCCCGGCAATGGCCTGGAACTGGGCAAAGGCCGAATCCTGCAACCCGGCGATGAAGCCATTGATGAACTCGTTTTGCTCCTTGACCACATCAGGGTCGTATTTGGACTCGGTGATGATTATCCCGGCCTGGACCAGTTTCTCAATCAACCCGGCTTTGAGGGTGGTGCGTTGCCCGGTCTTGGCCACGTTGATGGCGCCGCCGCCGGTGACCTGCCCGCCGGCCGGCATCATCCCAATGGCCCGCTTGTCGCCGGTCAAAAAGTATCCGGCCCAGGGCGCCACGCCCCGGCCCCGGACCTTGTCGCCGGTAAAGCGCAGGGTCTTGCTGATGCCCTTGCTCCAGCGCGACTCGGCATTGGCAACCAGATCCTTGAACCGCTTGGCCTCGACGCCGTCCACCTCGGCAAACAGGTATTCCAGCTTCTCCTTCCATTTCTTATACGACTCGCTCAGGTTTCCCATCTGCCGGTTGTTGATTTCGCTAGCGGTCAGCTCGCTTTTGGAGCGGAATGACGGGTTGAGCATCCCTTTCCATTCCTGGTTGGAAACATCGCCTATCTTGCTGGCAAAAGCCTCGGGGTTAGGCACTGATTTCATCATCCGCCGGAATGTCTCCATGGCCATGCGCTGGAAGGATTCAACCCACTTGGCGGACATCTCATCGGTCGGTTGCGCGCCTGCCGGCACATCCATAAATGCCTTGGCTACGATTTTTGGCATATATATCACCTCCTTCTCTTACTCGCTGTTAGACCGTAAGGGAGTTACAGCGAGTTAGACCCCGATAAGCGTAGCGACATCGGGGCATATAAAAGTAAGTAGCTACACTCAATATAGACCACTCTTTCTACCTACAATATAGTCAAAAAACGCCAAAAGTCAACTCGATTTTTATAAAAGAGTAAAATATTTATTTAGTAAGCTATAATGGAGTGCAAGCAAAGATGGTATACTATAGCCTATACCCCCACGAGGTATATGGTATAGACCCACGGCATATACCCTATATCCCCAGGAGCTATACCCCATAGTCCCAGAGGCTATACCGTATATATGGGGTAGCTATACCCTATACCCTGGCCAGCTATAGCCTATACCCCAGTATGCTATACCGTATACCCCATCCCTATATAGGGTATAGAGGGGGGGGCTACCCCCCATAGCCCCCCGGGCTATACCCCACCCCCCCACCCCCTATACCCTACCCCGTATGGGAATATACCCTATATCCCACCCATCTATACCCTATATACTATGGGAGTATACCCTATAGACCCTGGGGCTATGCCCTATATCCTGCCGGTATATGCCTCATAACATGCCATCCATTAAGGATTATGAGCGCATACACGGTCAGGCGGAGGCAGAGAAACACCGCTGCTTGGATTATTCCGAAAGGTAAGAAATTTCCTTAAAATACGCCTTGGTGCCCTGGATTACCAGCCCGGGCGAACCCTGGAATTTGGTCTGGGCTTCTTCAGAAAGGCGCATATCAAGCAAGGGTACGTCGTTGAAATAGCACACGATTGAATCGCCGGCCACCTTGAACGAGAGCTGGTTCCAGTCCTCAAGGTTTGTCTCGGCCGGGATGCCCTTGGTGGCCATAATCTTGGCCTCAACCCCGCGCTGCCCGCTCCTCAGAACGGCCGCCGATCCCACCAGCATCAACGCTTTTTGCTTGATGAGAATCATATACATTTTTTCCGGTCCGCTGATTATAGCCAGCCCGGCCGAGAAATCACTATCCATTTCCTCGAGTTTCATCTTGACGGCGACCGTATAATTCTCCTTGAACACGCCGGTATGCTTGAGCAGGGACGTCATTCCGTTCGGCATGCTGACGCCGGCTATCATACTGTCCCGAACCGTCCAGACATCCGGTGGCCCGACCCAATCATTGATGTCCTCGCCGTTGAAAAGCGATTCCATCTGGCTCTTTTTCTGGGCAAGGCTGGCGCCTTTCATTATTTTGGACTGCTCCCTAACCTCCTGGTTTTGGGGGTCAATGGCCTGGAGAATATTAAAGATACTGACCAGGTAGTCATCGCCGGTGTCCTGGTATTTTTTAGCCAGTTCCAGGAACTTATTTGCATATTTTCGGTTAATCTCAGCTAACTCATCTTGGATTTTAGAGTAATCAGCCTGGTAATTTGATATCTTGCGCTGCAATTCTTTCTGGGTGTTGCTCGGATCGGACAGAGAATTAAGCAATTCCACGGCCTTGGCAAAATCCACCATGGCTTCGCCGCTCTCTTTGGCATCACGGTACATCATGCCGCGCTCGTAATAGACTTCGGGCATCTCCGGCGCTTCCTGGGCAGCCTTGCTGAAGTTATTCAATGCGGCCTCGTGGTTCTTTTTCTGCAAGTGCTCCCGGGCCTTTTTGATGTAGATCCGGGCTGTCTCCTCATCGGCCTGCAAGAATACAGTCGTAGCCAGCATTAATAGCCCCAGGCAAACCAAAAGGTGCCGGACTATCTTTTCTGGTATTTTAGATTGGCGAAAGTCGCGTTGCAATTCTGCGCCCATAATCCTATTTCTCCGTTAAAAACAGTTTTATCCGGCGACTTATATTCCATCGCCAGTTTGTCGTTTATGTAGACTTTCAGGGCTCCGTTCTCCACCTCGGCCCTGAGGTTGTTCCAGTCAAAGCGCTTGTAAAAGTCCGGCAGTTTGTCCCATTTGACATCTTCCGGCTTGGAGCTGTTGGGCGGAACCCGGCAAAGGCGTAGGTCGTTCTGGCTGAAGATGAACAAGGGCATCAGGTTCACGGTCCGCCGGATTCCGAGAATCAAGCCGATGCCATAGCTCCGGGCCAGATCCTTTTCAATCTTAAAGTCAAGTGAAAAGGCATAATTATTCTCCAATATCGTTTTGTTGCGGGAAATCATGACCGAGTCGTTGGTAGAGATGGTAATCTCGTTTTCCTTTCCGGATTTCCAGTCCGCCCTTTCACCCAGCGCGTCCCAGCCGGACATGTCCGGGTCCGTTAGGATAGGCTCCCAGCGCTGGAAAATAGCGCCGGCCTTGATTTCATCTATCATCTTCTGCGCCTCAGCGTTGGACGGGTCAACAGCCAGAACCGTCTTGATGGCTTTTTCAGTCAGGTAGTTATCCCTGGTCCTTGTCTTCTTGGTGAAATTAATAAGTTCCTTGATGTATTCCTGTTCAATGACACGTCCTTCTTTGCGCGAGACATCAAGATTCACCAACTGATCTTCGGCCTTCTTCTTAAACTCTTTCATAGCTGGAGTGGCCAGGGTCGTTTCGCTGACAAGCGCAATGCATTTTTTAAACGAGGCGCGGCTTTTGACCTTTTCGCCTGACTTGTTGTAGGCCTCACCACACTTAAAGTGGGCCTCGGGCATGCCCGGTGATTCTTTGGCCGCCTTTTGGTACAATTCCAGGGCGCGCGCGGTATCACCTTTCTTCATCGCCTCATCGCCTTTGGTCAAAAACGCCTTAGCTACATCATCATCGGCCAGCAAAACAAGTAAAAATGAGGCAATGAATAAAAAACAAGCTATAGCCCACGCTTTTGCAACTTTTTCCATATACTTATAATAATCGGCAATTAAGAGAATGTCAAGTTAATAATTATTAGAAAGATAAGATTTTTTCGGAATTATGCGTAACCATGCTACGGGCACAAAGGCTGAGTAATTTCTGAGCCTTTGCGCCCCTGCCTGACGTTTTATCTGATTCTACTCTTATTTCTTCTTGCCCCAGACCTTCTTTATCAGGACATAGATGGCGATAATCAAGAGCACCCACGGCCCGACCGTGAGCAGGAAGACGACAATGGCCTCGAGCGAGAAAAGCAGAGCGCCGATACCGCCCCGGACCAGGCTCTTGATGGTGGCCATGAACCCGTATTCCTGGGAGACGAACTTGCTCGGGCTGGTGATAGCCAATTCAATGGCGCCGGGCTCTTTACGCACCGGGGCTGGGATGAGGCTCTTGGGGTCGACCCCGTCGGATACCTGGTTCTCGCTGACGTCCGATGCCAGGACCTTGCCCAGGCCTTTGAGGCTGTCCATCAATGGCTTGAACTTATCGGCCTCTATCTGGAGCGACAGCACCGCCCGAACGCCATCGGTCTGGTGGTCGATTTTGCCGTTGGTGATTTTGGCCGAGGCCGATTGTGCCATGGACTGCGCCTTGGCGTAGACGGCGTCAACGTCGGCGGCTTCGACCTCTATCCTGGCGGCCCGGGTCTGGATGTACCGGCCGGCCGGCAGGTTCAGGGTCAGGTTAACCAAGCCGCGTTCCTTGCGCACCGGGGTGTTGGGGTCGCCCACCACGCCCTGCGGCGCGGATTGCTTTTGCTCGGTCACGGCTGACTTGACCTCGCCCAGCGACTTCAACTGCTCCAGCAGGTTGGCAAACTGGTCGGCGTCGGCGAATGCCCGGACCGTGCCGATGGCCCGCTCGTTCTGGTTGGTCACCTGGGCCTCGGCCACCTGGCCCTTGAACCCCAGCACCATGGCCTGGGCCTGCTGGTAGGCGGTGATGACGTCAGGCACGGTGATGACCAGGTTGGCCGACTGGGTCTGGACGTATTCGAACGGCTTGGCGATGTCTTTCTCGGACAGCGACAGCCGGATGGTCGAGAGCGATACCATATTGTCGTAATACTTTATCTCGCCCTGGAGCTGTTCTATCTTTTCACGGGTGGCGGCCATCTCCTTTTCGACGCTGAGCAGGTCCTTGACCTCGCCCTTCTTGTCCATCAGCTTGACCAGGCGCTCTTCCAGGGCCTGCGAGTTCTTGAGCCGGGCCTGGAGGTCGACGTATTGCTTGGTGATGTCCTGGCTGTCGACCTGCTGGTTTTTCAGTTCGCCCAAGGATTTGAGCTTAACCACAACCGAGTCGAATCGTTCGGGCAGGACGCGGATGACGATTTCGCCCTGGACCTTGCCGTTGGCCAGCTTACTGCTCTGGGATGAGGCGATGTAGCCGTTCTCCTGGGTCAGGACCACCACCACTTTCTGGTAGGCGACCTCGTAGATTTCCACCTCGAATTGGAGCGAGCCGGACTTGATAATCTTGCGGTTGATGAGCAGTTGGTCGTTGGTGGCCAGTATGGCCGCGGACGGGTTCAGCACCGCCAGTGAATTAGCCACGTCTCCGGTCTCACCAACCACATAACCAGCTGCAAGACGACCGTCTTTGTTCTTATCCATAGAATCTGATTTTGCCGAGGCCCTCTTACCACCGGACCTGCCAACAGCTCCGCCCATTCCGCCGCCGACAGCGATGGAATCATACACGGCTTGACCCTTAAGAAGTTTTTCGGAGTTCTCATATTCTTCAGCCATATTCTTCTCATCTGCCATGGCATCTCCGGGGGCCATATTTTCAAGACACAGCATGCCATTCATTTCTCTTACAGGCGTAGCCGCAGGTGATAATCCTTTGTTTTTCTTACCCACCCCGCCAAATAACATCATTTCAGTTCCGGCCCAAACACTTGTATGACCAAGTCCAGTTTGCGCCACATCCATGGCCGTGTAGGCGTTGGAGGCATTGCCGGTGTATTTCTCGTATGACTTCTGCCACCAGGTCTTGCCCATATCCGGCGAAGGCGAAGCCATAACATGCATCATGCTCCGGGCCTCGAGCATCGGCACGATGGCCATAAAGAACATCAATACCAGCGTGGCCACGGTCAGGCCGCCGGCCAGGCGGTATTGGTACAGTTTTCCGAACACTCCCCCGAGCAGGCCTCTTATTCCGTTTGGCATAGGATAGGTCCTTTCTTCCGCGATGGCCGCGGATATTCTGGCGGGCAATTCTTCCGGCGCCCGGTCTTCCGATAATGCTTCAATCAATGCTTTGTCCAGTTGTCGGGCATCGTCCAGCGCCCGGCAGCAACCGGCGCAGTCCGAATAATGCGCCTTGAAGCGGGACAGCTCATCTCCCTGCAGGCCGTCGGCCAGGTAGACCTCGATGAGCTCCTCGAACCATTTGTGCGTGTCGTTATTCATATTCAGTCCCTCCTGTTTATATTCGTTGCGGTTTGTCATCCGCTTATCTTTACCGTTTCCCGCAGTAATTTCATTCCCCGGTTTAATAATCCTCTCAACGAACCGTCGGTCAGCTCCAGCTCCTCGGCTATCTGCCCATAGGACAGGCCTTCCAGGTAGCGCAGAGTAATGGGCGTCCGGTATTTGTCGGGCAGTTCGCAAATGGCCTGATGCAGTTGTTGCCGGAGCCCGTCCTTATCGGCCTCATCGAGCGTTATCGACTCAGGCGTATTGTCGGACAGACCCTGGGTCTGACGCTCCTTTTGCAGTTCGTTATAACAGCGGAAGGCGCTGTTCCGGGCGATGGTCACCAGCCAGCTCCTAAAATTGTCCGGCTGGCGCAGGGATGCCAGCGAACGCCAGGCCTTGAGGAACGCCTCCTGGACGATTTCCTCGACCCGGGCCGTTTCCGGGACGATGCCGTAGGCCACGGACCAGGCCAGCCGGTAATGCCGCCGAACCAATTCGTCATAGGACGGTTTATGCCCGGCCTGGGCCTGTTGCACCAATAAAACATCTATATTCTCAGACATTTGTTTCTCTATAATATTAGATTGTTTGAACTCAGATTCCGCACGTAAAATACCGGAATTATATGAAAATATTTTCCAGAGCAAGTTTCACCACTGAGGACACTGAGACCTTTATAACAGGGACTGGACACATTCGCTCGGCTCAGTGTAAACTTAACTTTTAAAAGATAAATCCTCTTACAGTCTCCTTCAAGTCTCTTATAGTCCCTGTTTTATTACTCTTTACGCCCTTCGCGGTGGACAGGTTTACTATATTTACTTACGCAAATCCTTATAGCGCGGGTCCTTACGCAGGGTGGCCAGGTCCGGGTCGTTGTCCATCCAGTGCAACTCGCTGTAGCCGTATTCCAGCGCCTTCTTCAGGGCGTTGATACCGTCGTCGACCTTGCCCAGCAGAGCGCAGTCGCAAGCGATGTTGTACCACAGCCCGGCGTCGTCCGGATTATACTCCAGCGCCTTGGTGTAGAGCTCCAGCGACTTCTGGTAATCCCCGGCCTTGTAAAGCTTGTCCGCTTCGCCGGCGTAGTCCGGCCCGATGTTGAGCGGCTGGACCGTGATTTTGGGCTCTACTGGTCGCTCCGACCGCCGACTCCAACTATCTGGCATACGATGTATTGACAACAAAAGTATCCTGACTGCATTCCCAATGGTATTCTGTATAGCCATATTATACCCCTCTTCCCACACTAAGATTTTCGGCTCGATTTTACTTTGCTCATTGCCCTCGGCATAAAGTGTGGTAGGACTAATTAACAAAGTCGAAGGTAAATATTGAGACTTATTCTTATCAAAGTCAGGAATAAACTGCTTTACTACCGCTTGCTTAGTATCCAGAAGAATCGGCATTCTTAATGATTTTAATCGCCCATCAGTAACGAGCTTATCCTTCCCTTCAGGATCCACATAAATACCTACTATCTCAAAAATGTTTGTTACACTCTGTCCCGCGGTTCTCCCAATATAATCAGTTATATCATCAATTAGAGGAAGCATCCGAATGGATGGCTCATTATCTAAAGAAAAAAAGGCTAAAATCACTCCTTTAGTTTTGAGCGTCTCGGTCAAATTATACATTTTGCCTTCCAGGTCAGGCAGTTCGAACATCGGCACCTTGTCCAGTTTGCGCACCACCCTATCTGATTCCGGCAGTTTATCGAGCGGAATATCCAGCGGGATGTCCAGGACCACGCCCTCTCCGGACTTGAATTCCAGCTGTTTGCAGTAGACCATGGCGTCGCCGTTGGAGTTGCGCACGCCGGCAGTGATGAGGTATGTGCCGGGCGGTATGCCGACCCACTTGCCCGAGTGCTTGAGCTCGCGCCATTCCAGGTATCCCCAGTAGCCGTTCTGGAAGCGGCTGATGGCAATCTTTTCCCAGGGGTTGGTATCGGGTGCACCTTTCCTGAAAAGGTTCATCCTCAAGCCGGCCGGCTTGACGTCATATTCGGAGGCGGTGGCTTCATTGCGCTGGGTATTGGCAAAGTTCTTGAGGTCGTGCGGATAGAGCGGCAACCAATTTGCCCCATCCCAGAACTCAACCCAGTCGTTCTTGACCTGTGCCGGCACGCCTAGGGTCCGGAGCAGTCCGGCGGTGAACACGGCCACTCCGTACGGGTCGCCGACCTTGCTGCGAAAGGTGTCCAGCGGGCTGGGCGTATACGAGAACCTGCCGGATAACTCGCTCTTGACCTTGATATTATTCTGAACCCATTCATTGACCGCATTAGCAGTTGTAGTTATGGAATCAGCAAGTATCGGAACAGAAGTCATGGCAACGCTATAATCTTTCCATTCACTCTTAGTTAAAGTAAACTTAGTTCGTAATTCTTTCCTCCAGTTAGTGATATGCAGATACTGGAACGAAGGGCTGAGAACATATGCCCTGTATATATCATCAGGCACTTTTATCACAGCCATTGGACGAGCATTCGCAGCGCAGTTGACGTTATCCAGCAGGAATTCCTTGGTCACCTCTATGGCCTCCAGGTGCGCCAGCCGCCCTATCAGCCAGAACAGGTCGGACTTGAGCTCCGGCTTGCATTCTTTTATGGCATTAACGATTTCCGGCCAGTTGCCGCCGGCCGAAACAAGTTTCTGAACCACGGTATCCTTTTCCGGTGCGCCTTCGAGCAGAGCCATCACATCCGAATGTCTGGCCAGGCTGAACTCCTCAAAGTAGTGTATCTCCATCGGCGCCGGCCGGGTCGGGGTCAGCGGCGTGGTCACGGTCGGGGCCAGGTTGGATGCGGTGAAACTGACACGTGCCTCTTCGGCCGTCGGATAGCGCAGGAAGACATAGCCGTCCGGAGCGGCGTTGGGCTCAAGTTCCAGCTTCAACTCCAGGGTCTTGTCCGGTTCGGTCCGGACCACCTGCCAGGCCCGGCCGGTATCGTTGCCGGCCGAGAGGAAATATTCGCCGATGCCGACGATGAACGAGGCCTTGCCGTCTTTGTCGGTAATCTTGGTGCCGACGGGCCGGAAACTGCCCCAGTTAAACACGGCGAATGCGGCGGTCACGCCGGAGACCGGTTTGCTGTCGGCGCTGACCGTTACATTAACAGTGCAGGTCTTTGAATAGTTGGGCGTGGAGTTTATCATACAGCCGCCGCCGAATGATTTGTGGAGCAGGTCCGACTGGGCCGGCGGTCCTATTTTGACCGAATAGACCGCGGCGGCGCGCTTGGCCGGATGCTCGAACCAGGGCGTGCCCGGCTCGCAACCGCCGATGGGCTTCCAGTTCCCATCCACCCAGACCTCGGCCCAGGCGTGGTTGTTGTCGCAGATGGCCCAGTAAGGCGTCCAGGACGAACGGCAGGGAATTCCTACCGAACGGGCCGCCGACATATAGATAATCATCATCTCTTCGCAACGGCCGTAACCGGACTTGAGCGTAGACAGCGGACTCTGGTCGCGTTCCTCGGTTGATACAAACCTGACCCGTGACCGGCCGTCCGGCTTGGGCGCGCCCAGCCAGAGGTTGACCTGGTGGACCACGTCAGCCATGTCTTTACACTGCCCGATTATCGGGTCGAGCTGGCCGTAGAAATACTTGCGATAGGCCGATATCGGCTCCTCAGCGCAGCGATACGGCAGAACATAGTGCTGGAAGATATCCTCGGGCATATTCTTCATCCAGGGATACTGCGCTTTGACCTTGTAGGCGTAGGTGATGTCCTCCAGCAGGACGTCTTTGCTTATAGCCACCAGGTCCGGGTAGGTCATGGTCGAAATCAGGAATGCCGCGCCCGGGCGCTGTTCCGGCGGTATGGTCTTGAGCACGCCGATGAGCGTTTCCCGGTTGTCCCCGGCCAGTAACAGGGCCGCCTCGAACTGCTGGTGGTATTCAGCCGGCACCAACTCCTGCCAACCGCTGGGCACAACAACAGCGGCGGTAACCGGCTTAGCCACGCTCACTTTCACATTTCCGCTTCCACAGCCTGACCATAGAACACAGATAGCACAGATAACAACGATGTAGTTGATTACTTTACGCATGATGATACTCCTTCTGTTAATTATTTATGAATAAAGCGTAAGTTTGCTTATGGAACTGATAAGTGATTACAAACTGTCTCTGTAGTTTCATTTGCTGCAATACTCAGAAACTAATTGTCATCCCGACCTGGAGGCCGAGGTAATCGGTCTTATTCTCGGGCCAGCGGTACCGTTCGGTGGCGGATACGGCTTTCCACTTGCTGCCCTTCCAGTAGTTCCGGCCGCCGTAGAGATCGGCGCCAACGGCAATAACCGAGCCCAGATGGTAGTTGAGTCCGGTCTTGGCCTCGAAGCCATAACCTTGCTTGTCGCCAAAACTCAAACCGGGCATAGCCGTATTGGTCACCTTGTTATACATCGGATAAGTGCCTTCAATCTGGAGGTCCCAATCCAGCAGGGAGCTCTCGCCATATTCGCCCTGTTTGAACATAATCGGCGCAACGGCCTGATATCCGAGCAGGTAGTGATATGACTTGATATTCTCGGTCAACTCAGGCGTACCGGTGGGATTGCCGTTTTGGTCGTAGAAGTCGGACCGTTTCTGTTTAACCATGGAATAGCGCACGCCGGTGTACCAGGTGCCCGGTTCGACACCGCCGCCGGCCCCGTAAACCTGGCCGATGTAAGCATCCATCCGGAACCAGCTGTATTTCAGGTCGTTGGCCTGGTAAGGCGAGATATTGGCCCGGTCCCACTTTTCCAGCGCCGGCATGGTTTGGTACGGTATGACACCCTTGATTCCGACCAGCAGCCCTTGATAACCTTGTATCAGGTGAAAACTGGTTACCCGGGTAAGCGCCTCGGCCTGGGAAGATGTCTGGGTATCCGATTCGAGCTCCTGATAATTAAGTATCTCCGTGCCGGAGCGTATAAAAAATGACTGGCTCGTTTCGGACTGGGTCTGACGGGGCGGGTCGGCGTCGGTAAATTCGGCCGAAGCGGGTAATGCCCAGGCCATAATCATTACCATACCCAGCATTAACTTGCTCAAATCTTGCATAGTTTCCGATATTATTATATTGTCTAAATAAGTCAACAGTTATGATAGAAAGAATCCCCCGTTTCTTCGGACAAATTATCGAAGCCGTTTGGCTGATGGCGCTGGTAATCATCCCGCTCTTTTTCAACCCTTATTCGTCGCGCATCTTCGAGGCCGATAAGACCTACATCCTGATTTCAGTATTTTTCCTTCTGTCCGCTTTTATGGTAGTCAGCCGCATCGCCCACGAACCGCGGCCGATACCGAATAAAGGCTTTGTCTGGCTGGCCATAGGCTTTGGTATAGTCTACTGGATATCGTCGGCACTGGCGCTGGCGCCCGAGACCAGCTTCGGCGGGTTTTACCTGCGCGAGGAAGGCTGGCTGACGCTGGTCAGCTATATCTTTATCTTCCTGGTAATAGTCTATCATCTTAAGAGCTCGGACCAGATAAAGCGTCTGGTCACCACCGCCATACTGACAGGCCTGGTGGTGGCGCTTTACGGCCTGTTCCAGCGGTTCGGCATAGACACAGTTCCCTGGGCGTCTAACGTGGCCAGCCGGGTAACCACTACTTTCGGCAATCCGATATTCGCCGGCGCTTACCTGATAATGGTCATACCGCTGGCCCTGGCCCGCCTGATTGGCCATATTAAACTGCGCCAGATGCCGCAGATTATGGTTTACAGCCTGGTACTGATTATCCAGGCCTGGTGCGTGGTGGCTACCCAGAGCCGCGGCCCGTTCATCGGCCTGGTCGCGGGCATATTTTTCTTCGCGGTGCTCTACGGGATAATAAACGGTTACCGGAAACTCATTATTTCAACGGCGGTCGTGGTGGTCTTAATCGGAATATTCGCAGTACTACTGAATATCAATAACTCACCTCTGGACCCAGTCAAGACGTATCTAGGCCGGCTGGGAGAAATGACCCAGTCCGAAACCGGCAGCGGCAAGGTCCGGTTGCTGATATGGGAAGGCGCGGTGGCAATACTTAAGGCCGAACCGGCCCGGATATTTTTCGGCTACGGGCTGGAGTCGATGTTCCCGCTCTATCACAAATACACCCCGGCATCGTTCGCCAGATACGAGGGCTCGCTGGCCGTGCCGGACCACTCGCATAACGACACCTTTGACGTGCTGATTACCGGCGGCGCGGTCGGGCTATTGGTTTATCTAGGCATCTTTGCGCTGATTATATATTTGAGCCTGCGCCGGCTGGAAATAATCCGGCAGTCCCCTGCCCGGTTCAGGATGATTTGCCTGGCCGGGATACTGGCCGGGTTATTGGTGCCCTACGCCATTACCGGCCGGATGATATTCCTGGGTCTGGGCATACCTTTCGGATTACTGGCGGCCATTGGCGGCTGGCTGTTGCTTATCGGATTCCGGAATCCAGCATCGGACAACCCCAAGCCGACCGTCAATAACGCCGTGCTGATTATCGCCTTGCTGGCCGGAATAATCGGGCATTTTGCAGAGATACAGTTCGGCATCGGAGTCACCTCGACCAGATTATATCTCTGGGTCTACCTGGCCCTGCTGGCCATACTCTCGGCTGATACAAAGCAGGAACAAACCGATGACAAAACCGACGCATCACCGGCCAGGAATTATATGCTGTTCGGACTAATTATCGGGCTGGTCATTTCAATATTCATATTCGAGCTGGTCAAGCGCAAGTTTCTGATCGAGGGAATGCCTTTTAATTTCTATTATATCGCCGGAACTATCTGGGCGCTGGCCGGATTGTTCGTGGTCATGGTCCATCCGCCCAAACGGCAGGGACACGAGACCGGCCTAGGGACATATTTCAACTACTATGTTTTGATTCTTTTAGGCAGCGGCCTGGTTGCCGGAATATTCTACATGGTATATACCAGCCTACTGGGCGATTCGACCGTGCTGGCCGGATTGATTAATTCCACATATCTGTGGTTCAATATCATTCTGGTGTCCATAGCTCTCCTGTTACCTAATCCAGAAATGCGCCCTACCAAAGGCTATGGATGGCTGATGGCGCTGGTTTTGATATTACCGGCCTTCTACTGGTCGATATATCTTGTTAACCTCAGGAATATCTACGCCGATATGTATTGCCGCCAGGCCGAGAACCTGGAGAAAATCAATAAGTTCGACGAAGCCATCAGCAATTACGCCAAGGCAATAGAGCTGGCGCCTAAAGTGGATTACTTTTATTCTTCATCAGCCCTAGCCCGGACATACCAGAAAGCTGGCAGATATGAGGATGCCTCGAAAACCCTGCAGAAGGCTCGGACGATTAACCCGCTCAACCCGTTCCACGTCTCGGCTATTGCCAGGCTTTATTCCGATTGGGCCGAACAACAGTTCAAGAACAAACCTGATGAATATTCGTCCAAGCTTAATACTTCTCTGAAATATTATGACCAGCTGGCCGTCATAACACCCAACAGCCCGCAGGTCGAGCGCGAGCAAGGCGATGTCTACCGCCAGATGGGCAATTATCCGGAAGCCATCGCCCGGTATAAAGCGGCCTTGGCCAAGGATGACCGGGTCGGATTAACCTGGCTGGTTCTGGGTAAGGCTTACCAGCAGAATAATATCATCTTGATGATTGAAGCATACGAAAAATCCTGCGGGTTGGGCATCAGGCAAGCCCGGACGGAACTGGGCAGGCTGGGCGAGGAGTATTTTAACAGCGGGCGATATGATGATTCGATTGCCGCCAACCTGGCGTTATCACGGCTGGAACCGAAAGAATACCAGCATTATCACAATCTGTCTGTAGTCTATAACAAAACCGGCAATAAAACAGAAGCCCTGAAGTATAACCTTAAAGCGCTGGAATTTGTGCCGCCGGACAAGAAACAAATAGTCGAGAAGTTCGGCCAAGACCTAAAATAAATTTAGCAAAAATCCAGATTATTAGTTGACTTTTACGGTTTTTAGTACTATATTGTATGTATAAGGAGGAAACAATATGAAAAGAATATCAGTGTTTGTCGGTGTGATTACTTTAGTAGCGGTATTATTCAGCGTGGTTCAGTTCAGCGAGAGCTCCTGTCCTCATGTCACTGGCCAGTGTCCGGATGATAAAAAACTAAGCAAAAATGATGAGGAAACATACCAAAAATCTATAACCGAGGCACACAAGCTAATGGAAGAGAAAAAGGACAAGGATGCCGAAGTGGCTGTCGAGGAAGCGCTTAAGGTAAAACCGGGAGACCCGATTGCGTCAGCCCTTAAATCACGTATTACCCACAAAGTTAAGGGTATGACCTATTCCGGAATCAACGATCAGGGTTACCAGGAATATACCCACAAGCAGACCGGGCTCAAATTCATCCTGATACCGGGCGGACGATTGATTATCGAGGGGAGCGAAGGTCAGAACGGGAAAAAGAGAATTGATGATATGACGGTGCGCGATTTTATGCTTTCCAAATACGAAGTACCCCAAGGCGTATGGGAAAAAACAATGAAGAACAATCCGTCCAACTTTAAGAAAGGTGAAAACTACCCGGTGGAACAGGTTACCTGGGAGGACTGCAAAGAGTTCTGCAAGAAAACAGACCTGCGCATGCCAGAAGAGATAGAATGGGAATACGCCTGCCGATTCAATACCACTACCCGCTATTATTGGGGCAACAATGAGAACGGCGATTTCCTGTGGTATGCCAAGAACTCAGCTGATACGACTCACGAAAACGGTAAAAAGAAGCCCAACGGCTACGGACTGTATGATATGCTCGGCAACGTCTGGGAATGGTGCCGCAACCCTTATAAAGAAAACAAAAAGGAAAATGACCCCAAGAAAATAGACGGTGATCCGGGCGATCCTAAATACCGCGCTTTGCGAAGCGGCGCCTGGGATCAAGCCATAGAAAATTGCGGATCGAGCAGCTACTTAAGACTGGCTCCGGACACCAAACAAAAGAACATCGGGTTCCGCCCAGCCAGCGACGCCAGACCGTAAAAACCCGGACATTAATCTGGACCAGACTGCTACTTACAAAACTCTTGTCAGCATCCCTTTATATGCTATCATCCGGCTATGTCTTACGCTGAGATTGTATTTCCGATACCGCTGGATAAACGGTTTCATTATCACATACCCGACACCATGTCCGGGCAAATAAGGATAGGCTCCCGGGTAGAGGTTGACTTCGGGCCCCGCACAACTATAGGCTATTGCATCGGAATAGTTGACAATCTGCCGGCCGAATCGTCCGGTTATAGAATAAGAGACATCAAACGAATCATTGACGAAACTCCCCTGCTTAACGATAAGATGTTTGAGCTTTGCAGGTGGATTTCAGAATATTATTTCTGTTCCTTAGGACAAGCGCTTGAATCCGCCTTGCCTTCTGGCGTGCGGCGGATACGTAAAACTCAGATAACCCGACAATCCAAGACCAAAGACCCGTTTCTAAGCGATGAAGTGGCTTTAGTCAAGCCATATACACCTAATCAGGCCCAGGCCAAAGCTCTGGAAACCATATTGCCTGTTCTGGAATCGGATACGTCACGGGTATTTTTGCTTTACGGCATCACCGGCAGCGGTAAGACAGAGGTTTATCTCCAGTCGATACATCGAACGCTGGAATTGGGCAAACAGAGCATTGTCCTAGTGCCGGAAATAGCGTTGACTCCTCAAACCATCTTCAGATTTCGCCAGAGATTCAGCACGGATAAAATTGCAGTATTGCACAGTCATCTGACCGAAAAAGAGCGGACCGAACACTGGAAACGCATCCGAAGCGGCCAGGCCAAGATTGTTATTGGCGCCCGCTCGGCCGTATTCGCGCCGACTAGTAATCTGGGTCTGATCGTCATAGACGAAGAGCATGAAACAACTTACAAACAACAGAATGCGCCGATGTATCACGCGCGAGAAGTGGCTATACGACGGGCTGAGACGGAAAATGCCCACGTAATACTCGGGTCGGCTACCCCGTCCCTAGAATCATACTATCACGCTATGTCCGGGAAATATACACTTATTAAACTGCCGGAGCGGATCGAGCAAAGACCCCTGCCAACGGTTGATATTGTTGATATGAGCAAGGAAATGAATCCTAAAAACCCGATGCCGATACTGTCTAAACGGCTTGAAGTTCTACTGCGTCATGCCGTTAAGGAAGGGAATCAAGTACTGCTATTCTTAAACCGGCGCGGATTCATAACTATGGTAACCTGCCCGCGGTGCCGGTTCATTGTCCGTTGCAAACGCTGCGCTGTAGGGTTAACTTACCACAAACAAACTTCTAAAGGCCATGAGAATAAATTATTCTGCCATTACTGTGGTAAAGAATACGATATGCCAACCGTCTGTCCGGACTGCGGTTACCCCAAACTAAGAAATACCGGCACCGGAACAGAAAAGGTTGAGGAGCACATCAAGAAAATATTCACAATACCGGATTACGTCAAAAACCTGCCAGGCGGGCCAGCGGATGAAACCACCCCGACTGTTTCCCGAATGGATAGTGATATAATGCGCTCGCGACAGTCATACCGCCAAGCATTATATGATTTGGGAACCGGAGAGACGGATATAATGGTCGGAACGCAAATGATTGCCAAGGGATTGGACCTACCAAATGTCACCCTAATAGGCATTATATCAGGCGACACCATGCTTTATATAAAGGATTTCCGCTCGCCGGAACGAACTTTCCAGCTTATAACCCAGGTAGCCGGCCGAAGCGGACGCGGCCCTAAAGGCGGCAAGGTGGTAATCCAAACATTTAACCCAGAACATTACAGTATTCTAACTGCGGCTAAACACGACTTTGAGGAATTCGCCCGGAAAGAACTTCTCTACCGTAAGGAACTTAACTATCCTCCCTTCAGCCAATTACTTCGAATCCTGATTGAAGGAGTGAACCAAGAAATGATTGCAAATCTTTCCGGAGAAATCAGCCGACGCATAGAATCCACTCTCGGACCGGGAGTGGAAATATTAGGACCGGCACCGGCTCCACTGGAACGAATAAGAGGCAGGTACCGCTGGCATATGATTGTCAAAGCCAGTAATTTCAGCTTGCTTAAACAAGCCGCCGATTCGGTCAAAGATATAATTGCCAGATACGGCAAGGCATTTCTTGTAACATTTGACCACGACCCAATCAGCCTCTTATAGATTAAGGCTTCAGAATCTTTCCAGCCACCATAGTAAGTATACTATGCGGTGCGGTATGAATAAGATAAGGCAATAATTCTTTGGGCTTGATATTCCCTCTTATAGAGAAACCTGCAATATCCGCCTGATAGCCCGGTTTAAGCACCCCCACTTTTTTATGAATATTCAATGTTCTAGCTCCATTAATAGTACCCATCTTAAATATCTGAAAATAACTTAATCCATTGTAATTTTCAGCGACATATTTCATTTCCTTAAGAATATGCAAATCGGCGTTACTGCCCAATCCATCTGTACCGAGCGATACATTTATCCCGGCTTTAAGTAATTTTCTGAATGGGTGATTCCTATGCCCAAAATACCGGTGACTATTAGGGCAAAATACGACGCTGACACCTGATTTAGCCAATAATCTAATATCATTAGGCGTCAAATAATTACAGTGCACAAAAAATGCCGGCGGACTGAGCGTTCCGAGTTTATCCATATATTCAACCGGCGTGCAGAAAGGAGGTTCCCAGGTGTCATAGTAACGAGCAATCTTCTTAAGATAACCGACCATTTTACCATTTCCATTTTTAGTAAAAGCCACTTCCTCCTTAAGTTCCGAAAGATGGGTCGACATAATACAACCATGGCTGCGAGCCATAGAAAAAAGCTTCTGATAAAGCGGTCCAGAAACAGAATACGGCGAGTGCGGAGCAAAACCAACGTTAAATAACGGGCTCTGCCGGACCGAGCGGCATATAAATTTCGCGTCCTTTGCAGTGACATTCGCCGAAACCGGATCAAGATTGAATATTTCCTCAAAAACAAAACGCCTTATAGGGGCTTTCAATTGCGCTTGAGCAACCCTTAAAAGGTGCGTATGATCACCAACGGTAGTAATCCCGTTTTGGATGCAAACTTTATATCCGTGCGCGACCGTCTTATTCATAAAGTCAATGGTCAGTAATTTCCTTGTCTTTATTACTTTTTGCGCCCATTCGGTAAAACTCTGGGGAGGTTTCAATCTGGGAGCCCCCTGCGGCTTTATCCCGCCGTAAAGTTCGGGACCTTCGAGATGCGCGTGAGGATTAATCAATCCTGGTATTAGCACCGCATTACCTAAATCATAAACCCGGCCTAAAGATTTGATATGTGACACGGACTTAATGGTATGACCGCCGATAGAAACATAACCATTTTCTATTACTTTACCCGCTTCAGGTATAACATATTTGGCGCGCAACAACATCTATATCACTTTCGGTAATTCGATAATACTCTTAATAACCACATCCGCATCATATAGTTTATCGGAATTAAAGTCTTTAAACTCTCCTTGAAGAACGCGTACTGTAAAAATCCCTATTTGTTTCGCACCGATGAAATCCTCACTCGGATTATCACCCACGTAAACTGTTTCAGAAGGATTAACATTCAACTTTTCCGTAACCAACCTGTAACAATAGGAATTAGGTTTAGCGTATTTCTTAGGGTGTTCAGCGGAGCATAGAATCAAGTCAAATTTATCCTCAATTCCAAGTGTCCTAATCTTATTATATTGCATCAAAAGATTCCCGTCTGTCAGAATTGCCAGCTTATACTTACGCCCTAAAACATCCAACATCTTCGGAACACCCCGATAAGTGCGTATTGACGATTTATGGTTATAATATATCTGCAATAAACGCCCCATCAATTCTGGTGAAAAAATCCCCAAAACATTCAATAAATTTTCCAGAAGAAATTCATAGTGCGACGTGCGAACTTTCCAGATACGATAAAATAAATCCAGGGTTGCCTGATAATTCAAATAATATGATTGGGAAAGGTACTTAATAATCTCTTTAAACGCACTCTCAACATAATACTGTTTGTCATAAATAGTATTCCCCAAATCGAATATAACCGCCCTAAACCTGCAGGCCTTTCCGCGGCGACTCTTACTGCAGGATTTTTCCCCATCCGCAGACTTACATTTCCCAGCATTATGCTTCAACATTTTTAAACTATATTTCACCATTGCAAAAAGTCAACTTATTTACCCATAGCCTTATTAACAATATCCTCACCTATGCGCACAAGCTCATCGGCCCGCTCTTGCGAAAGCGCATCCGCATATATACGGATAATTTTCTCCGTTCCTGATTTTCTTAATAGCAACCATGACTTATCATTGTAAACACGCTTCAATCCGTCAATGGTAACATTTTCAATCATATTTTCAGTCGCCTGCTCAAGCCATATTTTTTTAACCCGCGCCATTATCTGTTCCGCCATATGAGGCGCATACTTAACATTATGCTTAACTTGGAAAAACTTGCTGAACCCGCTCGCAAGTTCCGACAGCAGTTTCCCCTGACGAGCCATAATTTCAAGTAATTTCAAAGAAGCCAATATACCGTCTGGCCACAAGCAATCACGAGCAAAATAATATTTACCAGACTCTTCGTATGAAAAATCAGCTTTTAAATCCCGGACAACTTTCAAGGTTGCCGGCTGTCCGATACAACAATAATGAAGTTTGGCTTGCCGATCAGCAACTACTTCACTTATCAATCCGGATGAATTTATAGGTGTTACACATACGTCACCACAATTCAGTATATCACGTGCAAATACAGCTCCAATCAAATCTTCAGACATGACCTTCCCTGTTTCATCAATAAACAATACTCTATCGGCATCAACATCTGTAGCAATTCCCAAAATGCAGTTATTTTCTTTAACTTTGGCGGCCGTCTCTGCTAAATTCCACCGACGAGGTTCAGCTGACCTTTTCGGCACAGGAGCCAACTCACTATTAATTACCGAAACCTCACATCCTAAATTCTTCAAAAGTTCTGGTAAAACTAATGTGGCCGGGCCGTTAGCCGGATCAACCAAAACATGATACTTCTTTGATTTAATGATAGCCTGATCAATCTTCTCCAGTAAAAAATCGCGGTATATCCTCAAAGCGTCATCGGCTTTGCGATATAACCCTAACGCCTCTAGTGGTATTTTAGTGGGCTGGGCTTGATCATATTCCGCATAACGCTTTTCAAGTTCACGTGCCAATTGATCATCGAGGTAAGAACCGTCAGATTTCAATATTATTATTCCTGTCATATTAAAAGGGGTATGAGAACCGGTTATCAATACACCACCATTAAGTTTATATTTCACCACGTAGGTGGCTAACCCTCCGGTCGGTACCACGCCACAATCAACAACATTCACTCCACGTGAACGTAAGCCACTTGCTGAACTCATCGCCAAAATATCCGCGCCATAACGGGAATCGTAGCCAATCGCCACGCCGCCCCTATTGCAAAGGTAATCAGCAAAAACCTGACACATCTTCATTACCAACAGAGGCGTAATTTCAATATTGATTAACCCCCTAATGCCGGCCGTACCAAACATTTTTCTTACTTGAGGAGCAGACCGACCCTGATTAGATTCATCAAGCTGTGGTATCCTGAAAAGTTTCTTAGATTCTTTATCACCGGAATCCTTTTGTCCGAAAGTAAACCTAAATTGACCAGCTTCTTTTGTTTTTTTACGCTCTTCCAAAGATGGTATCTTAAAAAGTGCCCCCTCAGATGGCTTATGTTTACCTAAGTTTACATGCAGCTTGGAAAACATAGCGGGAGAAACAACAACCATATAAGCAATTAATATTAAGGCACCCACCATGACAATAACTCTGATAAAATCTTCAGATGAAATATAATCAGGCAGTATCAATTCGCTGACTATTACCACACTGATAAAAACAATCAGAAGGATATAAACTATTATCTTCATATTAGCACTCTGCTTTTCCTTAATCGATAACCGGAAAAGTAGCAAATAACCCCAATAATGCAATAAATACAAGTCAGTATAACCCAATTGGCATAATTGTATGGATAATAAGCTCCTATGACCGACTGTTTATAAAGCTCTCCGGATCTTAAAATATCATGAGAAAAAAAACTTGCAGCCATCGTCAAAAACGGATTACCAAAAACCGTTGCCTTAATAAAAAATTGTCTAATAGATGGATTAAACACAAAAGCTTCAACCAGAGGATTCGCAAAAAATACCCAACCGCACAAAAAAAACACAACCGCATACATAACTATCTGCGCCAGAATTTTAATAGTATTTAAGTTTGATAAAAAAAAATGCAGCCCGCCGATTAGCACTGACCATGATGCTAAGAATAGAACCAGAAAAATATACCTTTTAACTGTAAGGGAATAGGAACTATCCTGAGCTAATAAAACGGATAGCCCAATAACTAACACCACAATGCTGGTTAAAATAAGTATTCTTAAAAGAAATGTCCTTAAATGCAAATCCTTATCGCTAATCAACAAAGGGATGATTAAACCGACAACTATCGGACCGGAATAAGCGATAATCGATACAATCATATCCCGTCAATGATACTTTTAATCCCGATAAGCTTAACAAGAAGTGATTTTAAATCTTTTAAAGCTAAAGAGTTCGAACCGTCGCATAACGCACGATCTGGTTTGGGATGGACCTCTAAAAATAAGCCATCCGCACCAGCGGCGACACCAGCCTGAGCCAGATGCTTAATCATATCACGCTGCCCCGCCGATTTTCCAAGTCCACCGCCGGGCAGTTGCACACTATGAGTCGCATCATAAACTACTGGGTAACCGATAGATTTCATAATCGGTATTGAACGCATATCATTAACCAGGTTATGATATCCAAAAACCGTTCCCCGTTCGGTTAATATAATGTTATGGTTACCGCAGGAGGAAACCTTCTCAGCGATATATTTCATGTCGAGTGGGGCCATAAATTGGCCTTTTTTTAGATTAATCACACGCTTAGTCCGTGCGGCAGCAATAACCAAATCTGTCTGGCGACAAAGCAGAGCCGGTATCTGGATTATATCCAACACTTCTGCCGCCGGTTTTACTTCAGAAATCGAGTGAATATCCGACAAAATATGGAATTTAAATTCTTTTTTCAGGCAAGCCAGCACTTTTAGTCCGTCTTTCAAGCCAGGACCTCTGTAAGAACGATGGCTTAACCGATTGGCCTTATCATAAGACGCTTTAAACACAAAGGGAATACCTAATTCATCCGTAATATCCTTGAGTATTTGGGCTGTTTGGAATAATTCCTTTTGCCCACTTTTTGGAGGTATCACGCAAGGGCCGGCTATCAAGAATAACCGGCTATTTCTACTGAGTCCCATATGATTAAGCTTAATTCTATTCCCCATATTTTTACTTCTTAAGAAATTCCAATAACTCCCAAACTACCACGCCGGCCATTTCCTTCTTAACCACTCCACCGGGAACTTCACGTGACACCCAAGCGCGATAAATAGTCGCGTGTTCACCCATGGTTAATTCATGACTCATAACCTTACAATCAATTTCATGCTTACCAACTTTAACTACTTCCTCGCTGAACGCAACAGCTATACCCGGCTTAGCAATAACCGCAAGTGGGTATTCAGTAACACCTTCACTGCGCCATTCATCATTAACCAAAGTTGAAGTTTCCAGTAAAATCTCGGCCGGCAACACGTCAACCACTGTCTGTTTCTGTTCTATAACAGCACTATCCGATGGACGCATAATTTTATAATGAACATAACTGCCTTTCCCGAAACCTGCCCAAGGATTATTTGCGTCAAGTTGCTGATGGCTTGATTTAACAACTGATAGCTCCGAAGATTGGCATCCCGAAATGAATATGGCAACAAAAAAATAAAATGCAATGAGAATTCTCATTTTAGGTATCTTACGATAAAAAGATGGGACGCACCCATTACTCAACCTCGATAATATCGGGACTGAGTGCTGAGTGCGTCCCAGTTAACCTGTTACTTCGTTCCAAAGTCAACGACTTCCCATACGCAACGACCCGCCATTTCCTTGCGGACCATACCTCCCGGGACATCTTCACTCATCCACTGTTTCATTACTGTGGCCATATCGCCGATTCGGTATGTCATATCAATATAGGAGCAAGTTATCCCCTTCTCACCAATCTTGAGCATGGTGAGTTGAGACTGGCGCGCTGAGCGCGGTATTGGCAGCAAGGATACATCGTGAGCATCCTTTTTCTCCCAATTCTCGCCGACCAGTTCTGATGTTTCAACGATACCTTTTTCATCGTTTACTTCAACCAGAGTCGCCTTGAACATCGTTTCCTTGCCATCAGGAGCTACTACCTTGTACTTAATCCACGTGCCCTTGGGGAATCCGGCCCACGGTGCCTTTATCTGGACAACCTCTTCTAAGCCAGGGGTAATATTGGTTGTACCGAAGTCGATAACCTTTCGGACTTCTTTACCGCCCATTTCCCTCACGGCTAACCCGCCGGGTATCTCGTCGCACATGTAATTCTTCACGCTGGTAGTTGTCTCACCCATCTTTATGGGCATATCGACGACCTTGCAAATAAGCTCCTTATTACCCACTTTGACTGTAGCAGTAGCGCGGGTTTTATCACCCGGCTTACCGATTGGCAGTAACGAAACAGGCTCCATTCCGACTTTTTGCCATTTATCACCAACTCTCATCGATTTAACGATTACGCCTTGGCCATTGGCAATCCTGTGAATAGATTCTCTGTATTCGTATTCCATGCCATCTGTCGGGCTGAGCACCTTATAAAGCACCCATGAACCTTCCGGAAAATTCGCCCATGGCGCCTTAATCTGCCCCTGACCCGGGGTTAAGGACACTTCCTTGACCTTGCCTCCTGTTGCTTGGCAGCCTACTAACAGCATCACAATCATGATGCTTCCTATCCATTTCTTCATCTGTATTCACCCCCTTTCTATATTTTTATAATAGATTACATTAAAAAAATCGTCAAGAAAATCAAATAATTCTCTTTATTGATACTATCGTAATATCGTCATGTTGAGGCGCGGATCCTTTAAATTGCTCCAGATTATTTATCACCGACTCAATATAGCGGCTAGAACTATACTGAGCCAGTTGTCCGGTCAGCTCGAAAAATCTCTGCCCGCCGAACTCTTCATCAGCCTCGTTCATCGACTCGGTCACGCCATCAGTGTAGGTTACCACACGGTCATAAACCCCCAGTTTTACGGTCATTTCTTTTATGGTTCGGTCGAATACCGCCCCCCGGTCAAACCCCAAGGCAATTCCATTAGGATTAACCAGCTCGTACTTTTTCTCGTCAAAACGCCAAACCAACATGGGGTTATGGCCAGCACTGCTCATAGTTACTATGCCGGTTTTCGTGTTAATAATGTAATACAAAGCCGTCACGAACATACCGCGCCGGATATCCTTGGCTAATATTCTGTTTACTTTGCTTAAAACACCGGCTGGCGACATATTGTGTTCGGATTCCATCCGGATTAAGCTCCGGGTCATGGTCATAATCATAGAAGCCGGCACGCCCTTACCGGAAACATCCGCCACCACAACACCTATATTATCATCGTCTATCCTGATAAGGTCATAATAATCACCGCTGACCTCATAGCACGGCTTATAATGCGCACCGATATCGTAATCCGGAACAACCGGTATTTCTTTGGGCAACAGATTATACTGTATTTCACGGGCTATACTAAGCTCCCGTTCTATCGCCTTTGTCTCCATCTCTTTCTGGTGCGCGGTAGCCAGGCTAAGAGTCATTTGGTTAAATACTTTAGCCAGCACGCCGACTTCGTCATCAGTCTTAACGGTGGATTGGTGTCCCAACTCTCCCTCACTAACCACTTTCATATCTTCCATCAATGTCTTAACCGGCCTGGTAACCTGTTTAGCCATAAAATACCCTAGTAAACCGCCGATTATGATTGTCAGAATAGCCGGGAATAAGAAACCTGCCAATACCCGGCTCATGGTTTCATCTATTTCTTTAGCCGACAAAAACAGGTAAATTTTACCGCCGCGCAAACCTTCCCTATCAATAATGTTTTTCACGAATAGCCTGGTTCTAACCTCAACCCCCGTTTTTGCTTCCCGATAAAGACCTTCCGTAATATCTATATTCTCCTCTGAAACATTAAAAATAGATTTGGCATTACTCATCGAAAGCTTATCACCCTTGCCCCTAATGCTTAAAAGATGGTATCCCTCTGGTTCCTTGGTTATGGCAATGTTCATTATAGTCGGTTCCTTGGCACCCACTTTATCCCTGAGCTTTGAGTTCGAATCAAAACTAACCAGAGGGTTATAACCCTCGCCATTCTTTTCAACTTCCTTGCTTTTATTTATCCAGTAATCAATATCCATGACAGATAATGCCTTAATCAATCGGATACCAGCCTTGTTAATTTCAGTCTCCATAGCCGATTCAACGGACGACTTGGCCATAAAAACCAGGATTAAAATAGCAATGGCCGTGATAATAGAAGTATATAGCGTATACTTGATTGCCAGAGACATGCCGGTGGGCTTCATGCCGAAAACATGCTGGGTATGTTCCGGTTCAGGCGCAGCTGGCTGTTTGGCGGTTGGCATTTTGGAGCTGGATATCTTGCCTGTGCCGGTCTTCTTTATTACAGCCGAAGTCCCTCCGGTGCTCTTAGCAGACTTCATCACGCCGCTCTGTCCGGTCTTAGGCAGATTATGTTTTCCGCTACCTTCCATACTCATATTTCTACCAAATTAAAATATCATATCAAGCATTTCATAAGTTGTATTAACAGATTAGCATATACTCCGGCCAGCAAATCATCCCATACGATACCGCCCCGTATCTTTTCCAGCCGTTTTATCGGGAACGGTTTGACGATATCAAAAACCCGGAATGCGCAAAATCCGATTATGGCGTAATAAAAACCTGCCGGCAGGAATAGCATAGACACAAAATACCCGGCCCATTCATCGATAATAAAAGCCCTCGGATCAGATTGGTTAAAATACCTCTGCGCCCATGGCTCCAATAAAAAACTGGTAATCGTATAAATGATGGCCAGTCCGGCCAACACTATGGTCATATCATCAGGCCGGCCGGCCAGCACCCAGATAAGGCAATAAATAGCCAGCGCGCCCAAAGTCCCGAATGTGCCCTTCAGTGCCGGAACCTTATGCGCATAACCGCCGGTGACAATCCCTAAAAAGAAAAGATCTTTCATTCAAGATCACTTCTGCTGACAAGCTGCTTGGCCTTCAAAAAGTAGGTCAGACCCGATATGACTGTAGAAATAATAGTAAGCCAAATGAACGAATGAAGTATTATACCCGGCACCGGCCTGTTGCGAAAATATCCGACATATAATAAGACAGCCACTATGGTAAAACACTGGACCAAAGTCTTCTGCTTGCCCCAGGACGTGCTCGGAAATGCGATTCCTTTGGCCTCGGCCATACCCCGTATCCCGTGCACTAAAAACTCTCTGGTGATGATTACCACCACCATCCAGGCGCTCAGGAACGGGTTCAGCGCATCCCAGCTGACAAAAAATATAAACGAACCGCAAACGAGAATCTTATCGACAAACGGGTCGGCAATCCGCCCAAAGTTAGTAACCATCTTGTACTTCCGGGCCAAATACCCATCCAACGCATCCGTCACAGCCGCAATCAGGAATACAACGATGCTTACATCCAGCATCTTGGGATTTATAACGTCCTTATGCACCGAAAAATACAAAAGTATGAAGTAAATTATGGACAGGAAAAACCTGCTGACCGTTATTTTATTTGGTAAGTTCATACAATCCCCATCAAATCGTAATTCTTAACCCCGGTTACTTTAGCCCTGATAATACTGCCCGCCTTCAGCGACTTGCCGGTCTTAATAAAGATGTTCCCATCCACCTCAGGCGCATCGCCGTAGGTCCGGCCAATATAGCCATTATCGGAAATCGAGTCAATTATTACATCTATTTTCCGCCCGATAAGTTTCTGGTTATGCTCAAAAGCTATCGACTGCTGAAGCCGCATCACTTCATCCAACCTGGCCTGGCTTACCTTGTCCGGCACCTGACCGGACAGCCTCGAGGCCGGAGTGCCCGGCTCCCGCGAATAGCGGAAGGCGCCCAATCTTTCGAACCTTACCTGCTTCAGGGAATCCATCAACTCGCGAAAATCATCTTTAGTCTCGCCCGGGAACCCGACAATTACCGTGCTTCTGATATACAACCCGGGAATCTCAGACCTTAAATCGGAAATCAGGTCGATGACCTGTTCCTTCGACACTCTTCGGCACATCCGTTTTAAAATATGGTCGCTGATATGCTGGACCGGTAAATCCAGGTATTTCACCACCTTGGGCAATTCGGCCACCGCTCTAATCAACCGCTTTGAATAATGGGCCGGATGGGTGTAAAGCAGCCGAATCCACTTCAGTCCGCTTATCCGGTTAAGCATGGCCAATAACTCAGGCAGTTCTGTCCGCCCGGATTTATATGAAGTCGTATCCTGGGCAATGATATTCAATTCCCTGACACCATTGGCAACCAGTTCCTTCGCCTCTTTGATAATGATTTCAGGGCGCTTGCTCCTGTATGCCCCGTGGATGGACGGTATGACGCAATAGGAACAGCGGTTATTGCAGCCCTCGGCAATCCTCAGATATGCAAAGTGGCCGGGCGTGACCCGCAACCTCCGCGTATCCTCCCGGCACAATCTGGCCGGTTTGGACACCGCCCTATTGACGCCTAATCCGCCGCATATGCCGACGATATTGTCGCGATCGAACACGCCGGCCACCGCACGGACGCCTTTGCCGAACTTCCGCCGTATCAGCTCCGGATTCCTCTGGACCAGGCACCCGGCCACGACCACTTCCGAGCCGCCGCCGGATTTTACCGCTTGCTTAATTACATCAAGAGACTCATTCTCGGCCTCTTTGATGAAACAACAGGTATTTATCAACCAGATATCCGGGATGTCATTGGATTTGGCCTCATCAATAATCCTATAACCGGCCCGGGATAATTTGCCGAGCATCACCTCAGTATCAATAAGGTTCTTCGGACAGCCCAGGCTGACACAACGGACTGTTTTCATCAGAATTTTAAACCGCTGACTACCGTCTTAAAATCACCCTCTACTTCGCCAAACCGCTCATCCGCAACTGATAAGAATATAAAGAATGTCTTGCCGTTGCCCTGAGTAAGTATAAAAATATTCTTTATGCTAATATCCTGAATCTTCCCGGTGAACAAACATTCATAAGCGCTATTGCCGTTTATGGTCGTCTGCTTAATGGCGTTGGCGCTAAAATTCTCGAAAAACTGGTAAGCAATCTCCTTGAATGTTTTATTGAACAGGTCGCGGGTCAGCTCCTCGGCAATTTCAATTCCGCTGACGATGATTTTGGCTTCGCCGGCGCCTATCAGTGTCACCGATTCGAGCGACTTGTTTTTCACCTTCCAACCGGACGGCTTGGGCATGCTCATGCCCAGCAAGGCGTTCTCTATCAATTCTTCGCTCTCGGATAGGAATTTCTCCGGCTCGGCTATCTCAATCTTGCGGTCCTGGTCGTTGAATGACTCTATGTTCATCTTGGCCATTCCCAAAAGCTTATTCATCTTGGCCGATACGTTCGATTCCTCGCGGCCGTCGTCGTCCTCGCCCATTTTTATGTATATGGCCGGACAACCGACCCGGTTGACCATGGTGTCGACCGGCAGCCATTTGCCCAGGTAAACCTCGTTCCAATAGTGCGTGTTGAAGTCGCCGCTGATATACATAAAACCTATGACATTGCGCGTCGGCAATCCGGCCGCCCGGGCCAGCGAGCTGAAAAGAATCGCGAACTCCTCGCTGTTGCCCTCCTTGTCCTTGAGTATGTCCTTGGCCAATTTAGTGGCCGCTCCGCCTTCACCTATCTTGACGTTCTTATAAATCCAATCGGTAAGCAGTTTAACCGCCTTAAACCCGTCCGTCTCGCCCTTAACTATATCCTTGGTCTTGGCTGTAATAACAGGGTCGTTGCAGGTTATCCGCGGCGTCTGCTCCAGATACTTCTTGAAAGCGCCGTCCTTGACCGGCAAGCTCACCGTGCTGTCCGGGCCGACCCGGATTTCCTTCAAAACCACCTGGTACTCCGTCTTCTGCCCGGTCACTTCCTGATACTCGGTCTCCGGGATAATCGCGTCCGACTCCTTGGACAGAACCATCTTCATCCGCATGGCTGATATCCGCCCGGTAAAAGGCACGCTGAAATTGGTCTTCAACGAACTTGATATCGTCCCGGCCTTTTCCTGATTTTTAGCGTTCTCTTCCGAGGTCAATTCCATCTTCAACCCCGACCCCTCAATCATCCGCTCTACGCCCTTGGAATCAACAACTATGGTAAGCAATTCGCCCGGCTTGTCCGACCTAGTCGACTCGACTACAAAAACCGTCTCTTCCTTGGCGCCGGTTTTTACTTTATCCTGTCTTACCACCTTTATATTCTCGGTGTTGATACTCTGTGAACCTTCGGAAATGACCTTGAATGTGGCGCTGGCGTTGGGCTTGAGCAACCCCTTATTCTTGAGCAACAGCCCGTTGACCGCAAAAACCACGCCCTTCTCGAAGTTTATGGCCTTGTCCTGCTGCCCACCCTTGAATATTATCTTGCCGGCCGCCACGACCACCTCGACATTGCGCTGGCGGTCCTTGCTCTTTTCCGTCTTGGTCATCTGGATGGGTACAAAATCCAGGCTGGTATAACAGGTCATAATCTCGGACTGTTCAATTGCCTCGCCCTGCCCGGACTGAATCTTTAACTGCTGTTCCTCGGTGAATTTATAACAATCCTTGCCCTGGTATTTGACCTTCTCCACCAGCGAATGGGCATGCCCTATCTTCTGCCCCTGGTACATGAGATCATACCAGCTGTCGCTGACCGCATTGGATTTCTTGTCCGCTGCGCCGATACTGGCCAATCCTAAAACCACCAACAACACCCCGGCCGTGATATTTCTGGCAATCTTAGTCATATAATTTATCTCCTTTTGGGCTTATGGTAGACAATAAAGAAAACAAGTCAAATAATTACCCAATAATTCAACCGCTGATTCCGTCCCTCAGCACGAACACCAGCTTCTGGTAATAACGGATGTTATGGAGTGACATCAAAGACAGCCCGAGTATCTCCTCAGCCTGAAACAGGTGCCTCAGGTATGATTTGGTAAAATTACGGCAGGTATAGCAGTCGCAGTCCGGGTCGAGCGGCGACTTATCTGTCTGGTACTGCAGGTTCCTAATCCGGACCACGCCCTGCGAGGTAAACGCCCAGCCGTTGCGTCCGTTGCGGCTGGGCAGGACGCAGTCGAACATATCCACGCCCAGCTTGATGGCCCGGGCGATATCCTCCGGCGTGCCCACGCCCATCAGGTACCGGGGCGCGTCCTCGGGCAGCAGCTCCATCAGCGGCTCGAGCGTCTCGAACATGACCGAGCTATCCTCGCCCACGCTCAAGCCGCCGATGGCGAATCCCTTGAAACCCATTGCCTTGAGCGCCTCGACCGATTCCTTGCGCAGGTCCTTATAAGTTCCGCCCTGAACGATGCCGAACAGCATCTGGTCGTCGCGCCGTTTGGCGTCCAACGACCGCTGCGCCCACTTGAGCGTCCGCTCCAGCGCCGACTTGGCATCCGAATAACTGCTCGGATACGGCACCGGCTGGTCAAACGGCATGATGATATCCGGCCCAAGCGCCTCCTCTATCTCAATCACCCGCTCCGGCGTGAAAAACACCGTATCGCCGCTGATCGGCTCGCGAAACTCCACACCGTCATCGCTCAAGCGCACCAAACCGCCCGACTTCCCGGCTGCTCGGTCCGGCTTGGCCAGTGAAAACACCTGAAACCCGCCGCTGTCGGTCAGTATCGGCCGGTCCCAGCCCATGAACTTATGCAGACCGCCCATCTCCCTGATAATCTTTTCCCCCGGTCGCTTGGACAGGTGGTAGGCGTTGCACAGCAGGATCTGCACGTCAACCGACTTGAGCTGTTCCGGCGATAGCGACTTGACCGTGGCCTGGCTGCCCACCGGCATGAACACCGGCGTCCGGAACGTCCCGTGCGGAGTCCGGAACTCACCGGCCCGCGCGCCGGATGATTTATCCTTCTTGATGACCTTGAACTCGAATGCTTTATCCATATCTGACATAAGAGATTAACAAAACTAATAGGTAGTCAACATAATCATCATTAAGAATAGTCAACCCTGAATTGGCATAAATTCTTGACATATTTCCCCGGCGCGATAAATTCATAGCAGTGATATTCAAATAAGGAGACCTGATATGAGCGAACCATCGACCATACACATCATCGACAGCATCGTCGCGTTCCTGTTCTCGCTGGCCACCACCGCCGCGCTGACCTGGCTGGTCTGGCGGGTGATGAACCGGCTCATCAGCGGAATGCTCGGTCCGGGCATCGGCTTCATCGGCTCTATCTTCGCCGCCTCACTGATACTTGTCAGCGGCCTGAAGATTTCCGTGGACTTCCTGGCCAAGTACCAGAAAATCTACATCGTCCAGGGCATGCTCACCGGCGTCATCGACACCCTCAACGCCTGCATCACGCCCAAGCACCTCAGCCCATTCGAGTTCATCATCATCGTCTCGTTTATGCTCTACATCGGCTACTGGCTGCACACCCGGTTCGCGCCCAAGCACAGCATCGACGACATCAAGCATAAACTGGAACGGACCATCGACTACGACGAGGAAGGCGACCGCAAGCCGCCCTATCCATACTAAATCAGTATGCTCCACATAATCCTCGGCCCGACCTGTTCCGGCAAGAACGCCTTGGCCCGGTGCCTGGCGCCCAAGCTCAATGCAGAAATCATCTCCGTCGACTCCATGAAAATATATTGCCGGATGAATATCGGCACGGCCAAGCCCACCACGGCACAGCGTAAAGCCGTTCCTTACCACCTCATAGACATAGTCGACCCCAACCAGACCTACAACGCCGCCCAGTTCCTGCAAGACTGCGAAGCGGCTATGGCAAAGATAACTAAAAAAGGCAAACTGCCCCTGCTGGCCGTGGGCACGCCTATGTATCTTAAGGTCCTCCTTTACGGAATGTTCACCGGCCCGGCGCAAGACAATGACATCCGGCAGGAGCTCGAAGGACTGTCCCAAACCAAAGGCCCGGAACACCTGCACAAACAACTGGCCCGGGTCGACCCGGCCAAGGCCGAACAGCTCCACCCCAACGACCTAAAGCGCATTATCCGGGCGCTCGAGGTCTTCCGCCTAACCGGACAGCCCATATCAAAGCTCCAGACCCACTTCAAGTCACAGACACTCCGCTATCCGGTCCGGATAATCGGGCTGGAACGCGACCGGGACGAGCTCTACCAGAGGATAAACGACCGGGTCAACCGGATGTTCGAACAAGGGCTGGTCAAAGAGGTCAAGTCCCTGCTCCGTAAATACAAGAAGCTCAGCCCCCAAGCCGCCCAGGCCGTCGGCTACAAAGAGGTCATCGCCCATATTAAGGATGGCATACCACTAACCGAAGCCATAGACACGGTCAAAAAGAACAGCCGCCACTTCGCCCGGCGCCAGATATCCTGGTTCCACAAGTTCCCCGAAGTCAAGTGGATAGATGTAAAGGAAACAGACAAGGTCGACAAAATCGCCAAACTGGTCCAGGAGGAATGGCGCGGAAAAACCGGAAAATAAAATACAGCCATGAAAAACATTATTATTTTAGCCATATGGCTTTGTTTAATCGGTATATTTATATGGGCGAATTTTGCTTATTATGGGCAAATCCAATTACTAGAATCTTATGACGGTTTTATAGCGCTGGCTTTGCTCTTTTGGCCCGTAGTGTTATTTGGTTCATTTTCTATCCGCTGTTTAAAATGCAAGAGCAAAATAACTATTGATTCTTTAGCAGGAGCCATTTTATCCAAACAATACTGCAGGAATTGCAATACGATTATCCCAAAGTACAAGCTACTATTAAAGCAGGGATTACTAAAGCCGTTATGGATCGTTATTTACCTTATTGGGCAACTATTTATCTTTATTGGTGGTTTTGTCATTTTAGGGTACATTCCGTTTGAACTTTATACTTCTATCAACATTATTGCACACCCCATATTAAGCAGTGTGGTACTCCTTACAGCATTTCTTATTGAAGTATTGTTGCTGTGGGGTCTTTATTCTCTTGTAAAAAAACGCCTAAACGAGAATAAATTAAAAGCAGCTAAATACATTCTTTCAGGAATACTTATACTAATCGGAATATATTTTTACGTAGCTTCTGCCATTAGCATTTCCCGGCACCTTATTGATATGGTACGACAGTAATTCAATAATCTGCACAATCCGCCCAATCCGCGGTTAAATCTTCGTATTCTATTTTGCATTTTTATATTTTATATTTAATCTGTGTAATCTGCCCGTTCCGGGTTCTTGCTCTGAAACCCGTCAGGGTTCATAGAGTGGCTATATTTCTTGACCCACCCCGCCGGTAATTGTTTAATGCCCCTCAATTCTAAATAAGAGGAGGTCTTTCATGCGCAGAATAATCACACTGTCCGTTATCCTGTCACTGTCCATCGCCGCCTGCAACAGCGGCCCGGTCAAGAACATCGACTGGTCCGGCGTGGACAAAAGCGCCATGGTCAACGCCATGAGCCAGCTCTTCGTCAGCGCCGCCGAAACGGCCAAGCCCAGCGTCCTCTACGCCGAAATATTCCGGAGCGGCACCGAACGCTACGACAAGACCAACCCGGCTAATCTGTTCGTCTTCAGCCCCGACGGCTACCTCATCCTGCCCAACTACAACGAGCCCAAGGACATCGACCGCATCAAGGTCTGGATAGACGAGACCGAATACGAGGCCCGCTTCATCGACGCCGACAAGGAAGAGGACATCACCGTGCTCAAGGTCCAGGTCGACTCGCCGCTCCGCCCACTGACCATCAGCGACAACACCAAGGTCCTGCCCGGCCAGTATGTCATCGGCCTGAAGGCCTTGGGCGAGGAGATGCACTTTGAAAAGGTCGGCCAGGCCCGGATGGTCACCGCCAAAATCGAGGGCAAGAACGACCGCATCCTGACCGACACCAGCGGCGGCTCGGAAGGCCGCTATTACGGACGGAGCGACTCGCTCGAAATCGTCACCAATATGGACGGCGAGTTCATCGGCGTATCCGGCGGCGGCGGCGTGACCACATTCAACCGCCTGAAGCAGACGGCCGAGCGCCTCATCGCCCACTCCACCCAGCAGGACAAGCCCATCGACATCGAGGAAAGCCAGCCCTGGGAGGGATTCGGCTGCGACGAGATGACCAAGGAATTCGCCGAGGCCTGGGGCTACCCGCCCGAAAGCGTCCGGGTGCGCCACGTCAGCAAGATATCACCGGCCGGACAGGCCGGACTGAAGAAAGGCGACGTGGTCATCGCCGTGGACGGACAAGCGCTGACCAAGAAGACCAAGCGCGCCGTCATCCAGTTCTCCAAGCTGTCATTGCCGGAAATCGGACGGACCATAAAATTCACCGTGCTCCGGAGCGAGGGAACCACCGCCACCGCCCCAAAGCAGACCAAGGACATCTCCTTCAAGCTGGACAAAGCGCCCAAGCCCAAGGAGTTCACGGCTGACGACATCGGCCTGAAAATCCGCGGACTGGCCGCAGGCGAATACGAAGACTACGACGTGCCCATCCAGCACGGCGTCCTGGTAGCCGACGTCATCGGCGGCAGCAGCGCCGCCACCGGCAGCACCTTCCGGGAACACCTCATCTGGGAACGCGACATCATCACCGAGTTCTACGGACAGCCCATCAAGACGCTGGACGACTTCATCAAGACCACCGACAAGGTCCGGGCCGAAAAGCCCGAGGTCATCCTGGTCAAGGTCCAGCGCCAGAACCGTTCGTCGCATATCTGCCTGAACCTGAAAATCGGCAAAAGAACCGAAAAGAAAGAGGATTAACCTATGATAAAAAAACCGATTCTGATACTGGCCTGTTTCGCCATCATCCTGTGCGCCTGGTCCGAAGGCGATGAGCCCGATGAGGCCGGCTCCATCCTGTTCAAGAAGGTCGACCCGGCCGTGGTGGCCATCCAGCACGAAGAAGCCGGCGGCAGCGGATTCATCATCGACCCGTCCGGTTACATCCTCACCAACGGCCACGTCGTCTCCACCGCTTCTGGCAGCTGGTGGCGCGAGGGCTCCGAGGACCCGACCGAGACGGCCAAGCGCATCACCGTCATACTCTCCGACGAACGCAAGTTCCAGGCCAAGGTCATCGGCCACTCGCTCGACCCGGACGTGGCCCTGATAAAGATAGAAGTGCCCGAACCGCTCACCACCGTGGCACTGGGCAACTCGGACCACGTCAAGGTCGGCCAGCGTAGTTACGCATTCGGAATGCCGCTCGGGCTCAAGCGGACCCTGACCGCCGGCATCGTCAGCAACGCCGAACGGACCGACCTGGGCACATTCACCAAGGTCATCCAGACCGACGCGCCCATCAACCCCGGCAACAGCGGCGGCCCGCTCTTCAACGAAAAAGGCGAGGTGCTCGGCCTGAACACCTACGGTATGTGGGGCGAAGGCCTGGGCTTCACCATCCCCATCAACGTAGCGCTGGTGCTCAAGGACCATTTCCTCAAATACGGCAAGTTCCAAAGGGCGGCCCTGCCCTTCTTCTTTCCCAAGGAAATCACCGCCGACTTCGCCAAGATACTCGGCGTCAGCCAGGGCATCTTCGTTGATTACGTCGACCCCGGCTCGCTGGCCGAAAAGGCCGGCCTCAAGAACGGCGACATCATCGTGGAAATGAACGGCGCGCCTATCACCGCCGCCAACCAGGCGCAACTGAGCGACGCCACCTGGAAGTTCACCACCCTGCCGGTCGGCTCCAAGGTCGAATTCAAAATCAAGCGCAAGGACGGCGCCGATTATAAGGACATCACCGTGTCCGGCCAGATGGTCGAGGACGAACCGGCCATAAACTACGGCCACCAGATAGGCGAAGTAAAGGAAATCCGCTACGACGCCGTCGGCCTGCGCGTCCAGCAGATTACCTCACTGTCCCGCTACGCCTACGGCCTCTTCCGCGGCGACGGAGTCCGGGTCACCTCGGTCCAGCGCGGCGAACCGGCCGAAAAGGGCGACGTCAACCATTCAGACGTCATACTCGAACTCAACGACATCAAAACCCCCAATATAGACGCCTTCCAGGAAACGCTCGACAAGATGCTCCTGGAAAAGCAGAAATACATCCGGGTGCTGGTCCAGCGCGGAATGGAAACGGCCAAGGCGGTCATCAAGCCCAACTATGACCTGCGCAACAAAACGGTCGTGCTCATCCTGCCCGAAAATAAGGCCGACTACTTTAAGCGCATAAAACGCTACTTCGTCTCCAACGGCGCAACGGTCATTACCGCCTCGCGGAGCAAGACCGTCAAGACCGACGAAAAAGAAATCACGGTGGATATGGCCATTGACGGCCTGGCCAATGTCCAGTTCCACGGGCTGGTATTCCTGAGCGGCGAAGGAGCCGAGCCCTGCTGGACCGACCCCAAGGCGCTGGAGCTGGTCAAGAACGCTTATCACAGCAAGCGCATCATCGGCGCCATCGGCAACGCCGCGCCGGTGCTGGTCCACGCCGACGAAGGCATACTCCAGCTCAAGGTCACCAGCGACGAGCCCAACGCCAACGTCATGATGGCCAAGAAGGCCAATTATACCGGCAATGAGACCGAAAGCGACCAGAACATCTTCACCGCCACCGGATTCAATAAAGAAATCATAGATGCGTTGCTGGCCAAACTGCGCAGTCCCATCAAGGAATGCGTCATAAAACCGGCTGGGAAGTGATAGCCACGAATTAACACGAATGGGCACGAATAATTATGGCCGTTAAATTCAACTGCTCTAAATGCAAGCAGGATGTCGTCTTTAAATATCTCAAGGCCGAAGATACCGGCAAGTGCCCTCATTGCGGAAAAGATGTGGTGATACCCGCGGATGCCATAGATGTCGGGGATAACTTTGAATTACCAATGGTCAAACCGTCAAGCCCCGTTCCTACGGCAAACCCGCCCCAGGAAACCATAACGGAGCCGGTGACAAAATCTGTCTTCGTAACCGTATTGGCCTGGATATTCATAATTTTCTCCGGGCTGGGTACACTATGGTCGGTTTTCATGATTTTCGCAACAAGCTCAATGCCTACAAGAGTCATAACTACTTATCCGCAAAGCGAGGAATCGTTTCGCAATATAATTATAATGTTCAGGTATCTATCCATCGGAGCTTTTGTTTTTACGGTCACAGCCCTCGTCACATCAATCGAATTGCTGGGGCGCAAAAATTGGGCCCGCTCTCTTTTCATCGCTTTTATGGTTATAGGCATTCTCTTAAATTTCTTTATGATAATCGCAATGTTCGCGTCATTTAGGCCGAGTTCAGCTGAAAGTGCGGGGGTATTTATAGCTATGTTTAACGCTCTGATACAAGTAGGCTTCAGTGTTATTTTTATCTGGATAATAAAGAAGCTATCCTCAGATGAAATAAAAAGGGAGTTCCACTAAATTGCTTTATCCGTGTGTATTCGTGTCAATTTGTGGTTAAGGAATGCGTTATAAAACCGGCTGGGAAATAAGGGGAAACGGATTAGGGGTTTGGTATGCTGCTGACCCTTTTTGTAATACACTACGTTTACCTGACGCTTCATAAACATTAGAAAAGGAGAAAGTATGAAAATAGGAGTGGTAATTTCGAGTAATGATGCCGAAACCTGCTGGAATGCGCTAAGATATGCGAACTATTGCATCGGGCAAAAGGATGAAGTCAAAGTATTCCTTATGGGCAAAGGAGTTGAATATCAGAAGATCAGTACCGATGAATTCAACACCATCGAGCAGGCCGCTAAAATCCTGAAATCAGGCGGCAAAGTTTTTGCCTGCGGGACCTGCATCAAATCCCGGGAGCAGGAAAGCTCGGAAATGTGCCCGATGTCAACCATGACGGATATGTACGAGATTGTCAAAGAGAGCGACAGAGTCGTGACTTTTTAATTTATTTCGACGGCCCAAACTGCGCAGTCCCATCAAGGAATGCGTTATAAAACCGGCTGGGAAATAACCGGGGTTAGGCGGATGATATTATGCGATATTGGCTATTAATTGGGCTTGCCGTAATAATAATCAGCGCTGGTTGCCAAGGGCAAACCCCGCTTATACCTGATAAGGTTGCAGAAGAAAAAGGCCCATCTCTCTTAATTAAGCCGGATGATACGGTCTTATTGAATGAACAGCCAATCAACATAGGTGATTTAAGTACCAGCTTAAAAATAAATCGGGGCGAAAAAGACCCGCCGATATTAATATCCACCTCTCCGGAACTGCCCATGAAATATTTTTTAGAAGTAATAAGTAAACTAACTTCTGCATGGAGGGCTAATTTCGTCATCCGGATTGGTAATGAAGAAATTCAGGTATTACCGATGCCTACTGAAGCGTGCGGCAACGACCCGGAAACAGGTGAAGAAGTTCATAGTGCGTCATGGTTCAAACGGGATATTAATGGCAATTACATGGAAAAAAGAGTTGCTATATTGAGCAAGTTAGAAATACCCGCTTTCCCCGGAGGGAAAGACGAAAGATGGCAGTTTGAGGGTAAGCAGGTAACATCATACCCGGAGATTATCGACCTGTTAAAATCTAATAAACTATTCCCCAACAACATAGCTATCAGGTATAAATGGCGCGAGAATTCAACAATCAGAGAATTCATTAGCTTTATGCAGAATATGAAATCACTAGGCGTTCGGTTTATAGAACTAACTCGCAACCCGTTATCCGAAGAAATCAAGCTCCATGAATTAACTATCGAAACCAGAAGAATTAATACAAGAATGCCAAAAGAAACAGAAGATTCAGAGAATTCAGGGAACGGCATACTAGAGGATTCAGAGGACAGTATATTGAAATAGATAATTATTTACTATAACGCGGAGCCACAGATGTATCCTAACCACCTTAGTGAATTTCGTGTGTATTCGTGTCCATTCGTGGTAAAAATTGCAAAAACTAAATGCCCACTGCCCTTAAAGCCATATTCGATAACATCCCCGCGACCTACGAGCTGGTCAACCACCTGATGACCCTGGGGCTGGACCTGCCGATGCGCCGGTACGCCGCCCGGACCGCCGGGAGGCACCTGGCCGTCAAGTCCGGATTGGCGCGCAAGTACCTGGATGTCTGCGCCGGCACCGGCGATATGTCCCGACTGCTCAGCCCCTACGCCGGACCGGACGGACTGCTGGTCGCGTCCGATTTCTCCTTGCCCATGCTCCGTTACACCGCTAACTCCGGGCGCCACATCCGGGTCAGCGCCTCCGAAGCCGCCCGGCTGTCGTTCAAGGACAATACCTTCGACCTGGTAAGCATCAGCTTCGCTACCCGCAACATAAACTCCGCGCCCGGCTACCTGGACCGCTGCCTGCGCGAATTCCACCGGGTGCTCCGGCCCGGCGGGATGTTCATCAACCTTGAAACCAGCCAGCCGTCCGACGCCAGGATAAGGGCACTGGCCCATCTCTATGTCGGCGCCACAATCAGGCCGCTGGGCGGGCTGATATCCGGCAACGGAGCCGCCTACGGATATTTAGCCCGAAGCATCCCCCGCTTCCACGACGCCGCCGAACTGGCCCGGATTATAAGGCAAGCCGGGTTCAACCGGGTGGACTACCAGCCCCTGGTCCTGGGCATCCTAGCCCTGCATTGGGCGATTAAATAAATTCATACGATTGCGTTAGGCTGGGGACAGTCACGCATTTTGCCGGTAGGCTCTGTGTCCCACGAGGAATATGATGTCATATAAGGGCTGTATGATGTCATATCAGGGCTGTATGATGTCATATAAGAGCAGTATGATGTCATACAAGAGCAGTATGATGTCATATAAGAGCAGTATGATGTCATATAAGAGCAGTATGATGTCATATAAGAGCAGTATGATGTCATATAAGGGCAGTATGATGTCATATCAGGGCTGTATGATGTCATATAAGAGCTGTATGATATCATATAAGAGCTGTATGATATCATATTAAGGCAATATGACACGGGAAAACGCAAAATAACAGGAAAAAGCCCTGCCAATTAGGCTGGGAACAGTCCCGCATTTTAATGGATTTCAAGCCGGATTCCCTGGAATATGACCGGGATTCACCGGAATATGACCGGGATTCACCGGAAGATAACCGGGATTCACCGGAAGATAGCCGGGATTCACCGGAAGATAACCGGGATTCACTGGAATATGACCGGGATTCACTGGAAGATAACCGGGATTCACCGGAATATAACCGGGATTCACCGGAATATAACCGGGATTCACTGGAAGATAACCGGGATTCACCGGAAGATAGCCGGGATTCACCGGGTTTAGGCTGGGGACAGTCCCTGCCCGGATGATTCTGGTTATGATAACCAAATCGGGTGTGTTTACATCAACGAATATCTGGATTAAGGGGTATATAGGATGATGTGTGATTTGAGATATGAGATATGGGCACTGGGGTAAGCTCAGCGCCCGGGATTAATCATCCAATCCTTCGATATAGCCCTTGGCATTGAAGATACGTTTGGTGTCTTTACGCCAAAGAATAATAACCGAATATACGGTTATCGGTATAGCTACTAACAAACATATAATTCCTTTTATATCATCAAAATCCGAGTATTTAAGGCTTAAGAATAGTGGTGTAATAATAGCTACGCTCAAAGTTAATAAAATAATTATTCCTGATATCCGCGCCCACTTTCTATAAGTTATCAACCCAATCCCTTGTAATAGCAATATGGCAACGAGTATATAATAAAAAATAGGTATTTCCTCATGAGCCAACAGCAAAACAACAAGGACTAGAATTCCTCCTATTCCAGACCATATGAAAAGATTTCCAACCTTTAAAATTTCCGTTAGGCAATTTTGCATCTTCTTGTTGCTCATATTTCATTCCCCGCCACGAGACCCGGAACTTATTTGATATCAACCGACGTCTTCGCTCTGGCTGGAGCCGTCCAGATAGAGGTCGTCGACCTTGCTGGCCTTCCGTAAACTAACCGCGGATGCCACTAACTAAAACTATTTAGGTTACGACCAGGTACTCGGCGATAGCCTGTGAGTGCGGGAGGGATTGTTTGTCTTCCTGCAGTCCTTTAATGTGCATCTGGATGGCCTGATACATATTCTGCTCGGTTTTCTCGCGGGTTTTTCCGGCGGCCACGCACCCGGGCAGGTCGGGCGAGTATGCCGAGTAGTTGCCGTTGGCTTTTTCGATTACGACTAAAAATCGGTGCATATTATTTATTCTCCTTTTTTAACTGTGCCTGTTTCAAAACACTGTTGAGCGTACCCGGGGCCAGTTCGTCTCCGGGATGTCCAGCTATGGTCACCCGGCCCGGTTTAGACGTATGTTTATACTGACGATGGCTTCCCTTGGTCGCCACCATATACCAGCCGTCTTTTTCGATCATCTTTATCACATCCCGGATTTTCATAAATAAAGAATAGCTATTTTTGATTTATTGTCAATAGTTTATTGTCCGGAACTTATTTAATATCAACCGACATCGTCCCCTTGGCTATAGCCGTCCAGGTATAAATCGTCGACCTTGCCGGCCTTCCAGTAGTGGTACGCCAGCCCGGCCACCATTGCCCCGTTGTCGAGGCACAAATACTTGGGCGGGATGTGCACCGGGATTCCCAGCACGGTCGCGGAACGGCTGAGCTTGTCCCGGAGCCGCTGGTTGGCGGCCACGCCGCCGCCCAGCGCTATTGCCTTTGCCTTCCTGTCCTTAGCCAGCGCCGTCACCCGCTGAATCAGTGTGTCCACGGCCGCTTCCTGGAAGCTGGCCGCCACGTCGGCTATCTTTATGCCCTTCTTCAGGGGCGATTTGCGCGTGGCGTTCTGGCCTTTGCAGTAATAGAGCACGGCCGTCTTGATGCCGGAAAAGCTGAAGTCGTATCCGTCCTTAACCAGCCCGCGCGGGAACCTGATGGCCGCCGGATTGCCCTTCCGGGCCGCTTTTTCTATGGACGGCCCGCCCGGATAACCGAGCCGGATGATGTGCGCCACCTTGTCGAAGGCCTCGCCGGCCGCGTCGTCCAGCGTCCGGCCCAGCAACTTATATTGCAACGGCGACTTGACCCAGTATAAGCTGGTGTGCCCGCCCGAGACTATCAGCCCCAAATACGGGTAGACCGGCTCCACGATTAATGCCGAATCTTTAGCGGTTTCGTGGTTTCGCGGTAAAAGATGGTTGGCGTAGATATGGGCGTGGACGTGGTTGATGCCGATGATGGGCTTGTCCAGCGCCCAGGCCATTGCCTTGGCGGCCGAGATGCCCACCAGCAACGCGCCGATGAGCCCGGGCCGGTTGGTCACAGACACAGCCGTCAGTTCCTGGGGTTTTACCCTGGCGTCTTTCAATGCCTTGTCTATGACCGGCAGTATGGTCTCGATATGCGCCCGGCAGGCGATTTCGGGCACCACACCGCCGAAAGCCTTGTGCAGGTCTATCTGGGTGACGGTGGAATTGGACAATATCTCACGACCGTCCCGGACGACGGCGGCCGAGGTCTCGTCGCAGGAGGTCTCGATGCCTATACACAGGAATGGCTTTTTCATCTGGGCTCGGCCCCTATTTACCGGCTGCCGCCTTCTGCTGGCTGACCAGCACCTCGATGGCCTTGTCCAGCTGGATGTCCTCGAAGTCATCGCTTTCATCATCGTCATCTTCATCCATAGCCGGTTCCTTTTTGTCCTTGTCGTCCTTGGGATTGGGCGGGATGATGACGCGTTCTTTGAGGCGCGACTTTATCAGGTCGGTCTCCTGCTCGGTGGTCATTTCCACTATATAATCGGGCAGGACGCCGTAGTTCTTTTTGTCGAAGCTCTTGTCGACCGAGCGGCCGGATGGCGTATAGTAACGGGCGATGGTCATCTTCACGGCCGGGCCGTTCTTTTCGATGGGGAATATGGTCTGGACCGAGCCCTTGCCGTATGAGCGCACCCCGACGATGGCTGCCCGCTTGTGGTCCTGCATACAGCCGGAAAACACCTCTGAGGCGCTGGCGCTGGCGCCGTTGACGATTATGGCCAGCGGCAGTTCGGTCAGGAGCGAGTCTTCCTTTTCGGCGGTTATGATTGAGACCTCTTCGGCCTTGCGGCCGCGGGTGGAGACTATGGGCAGGCCTTCCTTGATGAAACGGTTGGATATCCGGCAGGCGGCTTCGAGCAATCCGCCCGGATTGAAGCGCAGGTCTATTATCAGCCCTTTCATTCCTTGGGCTTCGAGCTTGTCGATGTTGACGTCCAGGTCGTAGAGCGTGTCTTCCTGGAACTGGGTCAGGCGGATATAGCCGATTTTGTGCTTCTCGTCAACCATCTTGGTGCCCTTGACGGACTTGAGCTTGATGATTTCGCGGGTGACCGTTATTTTATCGGTGTTGACCGCGCCCTTGTGCAGGACGACCAGGAGCACCTGGGTGCCGGGCTTGCCGCGGACCTTGCGGATGCTGTCCGATGTAGTCATACCCTCGGTCGAAACGCCGTCTATTTCCAGGATGCGGTCGCCGGCCATAATACCGGCCCGGAAGGCCGGGGTATCCTCTAGCGGCGTGATGACGGTCAGGATGCCATCTTCAACCGAGACCTCCATGCCCACCCCGCCGAACTCGCCCTTGGTCGCGACCATAAAGTCGTTGTATTCCTCGGCCGTGAAGTATTCGCTGTACGGGTCCAGACCGCCGACCAGTCCCTTGACTGCGCTTTCGAAAAGCTTGTTGGCATCGGGCTCGACCACGTAGCATTCCTTGATCAGCTTGTAGATGCTGCGCAGTTTTTCCAGCTGTTTGTCAACCGGGTCCTCCTTGGGCGCGCCTGCCCCGTTAGAGGCATCCGCGGCAAACGCCGGAGAACTTACCAAGCTGCCTCTAACGGGGTAAACCGCATACAAGGTAACGCTGATGATAAGCAACAATAACACTGTCAACAGTTTCTTGTGGCGCATAATTGACTCCGTTTCTGGTTAGGATGATTTATTTCCGGGACAATGCCTTGCGTGCGGCATTGACGATGTCCTCGGTGGTCAGTTGGTAATCCTTGAGCAGTTCGGCCGGGTCGCCGGATTGGCCGAAACGGTCCTTGACGCCGACCATCTCCATCGGCACGGGCTTGGTCCGGGCCAGGAGCTCGGCCACGGCCGAACCCATTCCGCCGGCGATGAGGTGTTCCTCGGCCGTCACCACGGCGCCGGTCTTGGCGGCGTACTTGGTGACGGTCTCGGCGTCCATCGGCTTGACGGTATGCAGGTTTATGACCGCGGCGCTGATGTTTTCCTTGGCCAGCGCCTCCGAGGCCAGCATGGCCGGGTAGACCATCGGTCCGCAGGCGATGATGGCCACGGCTGAGCCGTCCTTGACGACATTGGCCTTGCCGATGACGAACTTGTCCAACTGGGTGGTGATGACCGGCATCTTGGCCCGGCACAGCCTCAGGTAGACCGGACCTTTGTGTTCCGAGGCGGCCACCACGGCCTTGTACGATTCGGTGGCGTCGCAGGGAACCAACACGGTCATGTTGGGCAGGATGCGCATCAAGCCGATGTCGGCGATGGCCTGGTGCGAGGCGCCGTCCGGCCCGACCGACAGCCCGCTGTGCGTGGCAACGATTTTGACGTTGAGGTTGGCGTAGCAGACGGTGTTGCGTATCTGCTCCCAGGCCCGCCCGGCCGCAAACACGGCGAAGGTGCAGGCGAACGGTATCTTGCCCGAAGCGGCCAGCCCGGCCGCGGTGTTTATCATATTGGCTTCGGCCACGCCCATGTTGAAGAAGCGCTCCGGGAAGCGCTTGCCGAAATCGTCGGCCTTGGTCGAGCCGGCTAAATCAGCCGTCAAAACGGCAATGTTGGGGTTGGCCGCGCCCAGGGTGGCCAGCGCGTTGCCGCAGGATTCACGTGTGCATGCGAATTCCATAATTATTATTGAGCTCCTTCAGGGCCTGGTCGCACTGTTGCTGGGACGGCGTCTTGCCGTGCCAGGCGTGGGTGTTTTCCATAAACGAGACGCCCTTGCCCTTGACCGTCCGGGCGATGATGATGGCCGGCTGGCCTTTGATTGTCTCGGCCCAGTCGTAGGCCTCGAGCACTTCTTTGATGTTATGGCCGTCTATCTCCCTAACCGCCCAGCCGAAGGCGGCCCATTTTTCGGCGAACGGCAGCGGCGACATAACCGACTTGATGGAACCGTCTATCTGGTAACCGTTGAAATCTAATATGGCGCAAAGGTTGTCTATCTTGTAATGGGCCGCGGCCATGGCCGCTTCCCAGATCTGGCCTTCCTGTGTTTCGCCGTCGCCCAGCAGGACAAAGACGCGGTAAGCTTTCCGATCTATCCGTCCGGCCAGCGCAAAGCCGTTGGCGATGGACAGCCCCTGCCCGAGCGAGCCGCTGGACATCTCCACTCCGGGCGTGCGTTTCATATCCGGATGACCCTGGAGGATGCTGCCGAACTTGCGCAGGCTCCAGAGAGTCTCGACCGGGAAATAGCCGGACTCGGCCAGGACCGCATACCAGACCGGCGCGGCGTGGCCTTTGGACAGCAGGAACCGGTCGCGTTCGGACCATTTGGGGTCTTTGGGATTATGGCGCAGCTTGTGGAAATATAATCCGACCATCAGCTCCACCGCCGAAAGCGAACCGCCCGGATGGCCCGAGCCGGCCAGTGTCAGCATCTTGAGGATATGTTGCCGTATGGTTTTGGATTTGGACTTCAGGGAATCTATCAGATCTTGTGCGGGCACGGTCATAAAATATTAATGCTCAGCTCCCGGCTGTTGGTATCGTAATTGTGTTGGGACCTTCGTCACTCCGTTCCTCAGGGTTAAGGGCCGGGAAAGTTTATCCTGAATCCCGATTACCATCGGGATGAAGGAAACCGGCGACTAACTTCGCCTTCTTTTCCCGTGTCCAACCTTTAATCGTTATCTCTCTCTTCCTTGCCTCTGATTTATTCTTGTGCTTTTCCTGATAAACAAGTTTGACCGGTCTTCGTGTCGTTGTGTATTTTGAGCCTTCGCCTGAGTTGTGTTCGGTTACCCTCTCCTCCAGATTGTTAGTTATGCCAACGTAATAAGACCCGTCATTGCACCTAAGTATATATAAATACCAAGATTGGTCTTGCACTTTTGTCAACCCTTTATACTCTTTTCGAGTAAGCCCTTCACTATGTTCAGGGTTCTAAGCCCTTCGTCACTCCGTTCCTCAGGGTTAAGTTCTTGTAACAGCCTTCGGCTTAACAAGAACTAAAGTGGGCAGGGCCGGGATCGAACCGGCGACTCCTGGATTTTCAGTCCAGAGCTCTACCGCTGAGCTACCTACCCATCTTCATATTCCGTATCTACTTATATCAAATAGCCTCTTTGACATCTCCTTCGTGTTGCATATATGTTGCTTTATTTTCAGCCTTATTAGCCGCATGGTCCCAGGCCATAAATTCTCCCATCTTATCCACCGCCGCTTGCTTGTGCTCCGGTGATAGATGGGAATATCTTACTGTCATTGTTATAGTTTTGTGCCCCAGCAATTCCTGCACCGTCCTTAAACCGGCCCCGGACATCGTCAGGTACGAGGCAAAAGTATGCCTCAAATCGTGAAAATGGAAGTCCTTTATGCCGGCTCTCCTTACCGCGTTGTCAAATGACGTCCCTACCGATTTATAAGGCACGCCCTTCTCGTTCACAAACAAATAAGGGATGTCAAGCCTCTTGGGAACCACCTGTAACATATCCATCAAACGATTGGTTATCGGGATATACCGCGGCTCGTTATTTTTCGTTACCATAACTTTAATCAACCGGCGCTGTAAATCTATATCCGCCCAGGTAAGGCTCAGCACTTCGGAAAGCCTCAACCCGGTATTCAGTGCCATAATTATTATCGGCTTCAAATGGGGCGCGCTAAACGCCAAAAGACGAACCAGTTCGTTCTTCTCCAGATACCTTACGCGCTGGTTGTTCTCCTTGAATAGCGAAACGCGCCTTACCGGATTATCGTTCACGTATTCCCATTTTATAGCCACGTTAAATATACACTTCATGCAGGCCAGCTCGCGGTTTGTCGTTGACTTCTTAACCACGGCCGCCCTATCGCCCTTATAGATCTCTATATCCCGAGACGAGATCTCGCACAATGACTTATCGCCGAACACCTTGTTCAGATGATCAATACTGTATTTATCCCTGCCCCAGGACTTTTTATTGACCTTGGCGTACTTCTCAATATACTCCTCGGCAAACTCCCTGAATTTAATATTGGCCATTGCCGGCCTGCCGGAAAGTTTTTCCCTGGTCAATTCATCAAGTTTTTTCGACAATATCTCCTGCGCCAGCGACCTGGTGCGCGCGGCTTTTACCTGTCGCCGGTGGCCATTCCGCTCGCGATAGTCCATGCACCACCAGTTGGTCCGTCTATCAAGATATATTCTTGCCATAAGTTATCCTTTCATTATGTCTATCTGTTATCATCTGTCAAGAAAAAGCTAAACTGACGCCCTATTCATTAATTTCCACGAACATCCTTCATCCGCCGGGCATTAAGCCAATTGACGATATCGTCCTTAACAAACCTCACGCGACGACCCAATTTAGTAAAAGGAATCTCGCTCCTAGACACCATGTGGTATATCCCGGGAATAGTAATTTTGAGGAAGCGTGCAACATCCTCTACCGTCCATAATCCCGGGATATTCTCATCTATATTCGGCGGTATCGTATTCATTGTTATTTAGATTCCTTAATTAGGCATTATTTTGGGCCTACGGCCAAACCTATAGGACCACAAAGGACATGTACCCAAACGTTCAAAATCATTTTCGCATTCTCGCACGCTTTTTTTATCCTCCTTGCAGTCAAGACACAATACACGAATTACTGTTTGCAATGATATTCCGCACGGTCTTTTGCCCATACGCAAGGGATAAGCTGGGCAATCTTTGTTTTCACATTTCCGCACCTCTCCCATGCAACATGAACATTGAACGCAATACTTGCGAATCGCCTTGCCGGGTGGTAATTTTTTGTCTTTCATAATTTTCACCTCCTTTCTGCGCTTATTATAACAGACTACGGTGTGATGGCAAATTGAGATTTATTTTCTCACTGAAATTTGGATAGGAATGGCTAAAATCACAGAGATAATCAAGACCCTAGGGTTACGGAGTAACCAGTGAAAATGTTAACTTAGTGAGATTTTTCATTAATAAAAATCTCAATGCGAAGAGGGGATGAATGCGGGTATCTGTTTCCTAAGATGCAAAGACGTTTTTAAAAATGAAGGTAATCTATATCCATTTCTTAAAGGTTCTTCATGCGCAAAAAACTCTACTGAATATAAAACATCTATATTTTCGAGGGCATCATTAACAGCCAAAACAAGTTGATGAATCTTGTCAGTAATATTTTTGATCTCTTTTTTATTTTTATTCTCTTTTATAGTTCTTTTATATTGAGTATAATCATCTTTATAACACCCTTTAAGTATATCATCTGTACGTCTTCAGCGCAAGTGATAGTTTTAAGGGGTTAAAACTAAGTTGCATTTCCGACTCCTGAAAATCTTCTACTATTTACTTTCTTTCTACGATTTAACGTTTCGTTTTTAACACCTTGCCT